>NZ_JALBYS010000099.1:0-230 GCF_022678525.1 Serratia sp. PGPR-27
GGTTATGGTAGCGAACCCAATTATATGGCAATTATAGATGATTTTAATCGAATACCACTTATAACCTACGGTATGTTTATAAAAGATAAAACTAAAAAATATAAAAGCGACATCTTTAACACTCAAAATTGGGATTATGACGAAATTAACGATGAATATATTTGTCCAAACAATAAGCGATTGGGTTTTAAAAGATATGCCTATCGCCATGATAAATATGGGTTTAAGAG
>NZ_JALBYS010000100.1:0-229 GCF_022678525.1 Serratia sp. PGPR-27
GAGAGTCCGTATCTCAGAAAGCGAAAAACCCGCCATAGGCG
This sequence comes from Serratia sp. PGPR-27, assembly GCF_022678525.1. Taxonomy (NCBI): domain Bacteria; kingdom Pseudomonadati; phylum Pseudomonadota; class Gammaproteobacteria; order Enterobacterales; family Yersiniaceae; genus Serratia; species Serratia sp. PGPR-27. The sequence goes on from NZ_JALBYS010000100.1 coordinate 42, forward strand.
GGTTCTTCTGAATAGGGCGACCGGACTCGGACAACCGGCGCTGGCGCCGTGTTGAACAGCGCTTTAGCGCTGGCCCGCAGGGTGAGGCCCTTGGCCGAATAATCGAACGCAGTTCGATGGAGAGTCCGTATCTCAGAAAGCGAAAAACCCGCCATAGGCGGGTTCTTCTGAATATGGTGCCCGGACTC
>NZ_JALBYS010000101.1:0-223 GCF_022678525.1 Serratia sp. PGPR-27
AGTCAATGTAGCCTTCATCTAAAATGGCTTCAATTTGGGCGATGACATTATCTCTAACCTCTTTACGGCCAATATCTAATACAAATTGTTGACGACTCGGGTATCGTGTGCGTCCTGGGACTGCTAAACGATAGTCAGGATGTTTACGTAATAATTCAGAATCTCCAGAAATCATTTCTGGTTCAAACCATAAGCCAAATTTTAAATCTTGACCGTGGACATA
>NZ_JALBYS010000102.1:0-220 GCF_022678525.1 Serratia sp. PGPR-27
GCCGCTCCGCTGCTCTGGATCCGATCGCTCTGGCCGTTCGGCCCCACTTCCACCGCATAGCGCGAACCCGGCTCGAAGCTGACGTTGCCGGCCACGTTCAGGGTACCGATCGAGTTGCCCGGGGCCACGGTGCCGCCACGGCGGGCGGTCAGCGAACCGACCGTGCCGCTGCCGCCGACGATGCCGCCGTTCTGCACGCTGACATCCGAGGTGACCGAGC
>NZ_JALBYS010000103.1:0-219 GCF_022678525.1 Serratia sp. PGPR-27
CGTCCGGGTTGTGGCCGTCGACGTTGCGCACCACGTGCCAGCCGTAGGCTTCGAAACGCAGGGCGGTGTCGTCGGTGAACCAGCCGTCGACGTGGCCGTCGATGGAGATGCCGTTGTCATCGTAGAAGGCGGTCAGTTTGCCGAGCTTGAGGGTGCCGGCCAGAGAGCAGACTTCGTGCGAGATGCCTTCCATCATGCAGCCGTCGCCCATGAAGGCGT
>NZ_JALBYS010000104.1:0-219 GCF_022678525.1 Serratia sp. PGPR-27
GGGCAGAGTGTCGGCGGTGAACTGAATCGCCACCGGCGTCCCGCCCCAGAGAGCGGAGGTGAGCGTTGCCACCGCCGCGGTTCCCCACCCCACGGGTTGCGGAACGTGCGTGGTATCCGAAGTTTGAGTTTGAGGGTCGGGCATCAGTCCATCGGCAGGAGCAACCGGCATTCCGATGAGGCTGACAACCCTAGCTTCGCTTCGACGCCTCCGCAATCG
>NZ_JALBYS010000105.1:0-213 GCF_022678525.1 Serratia sp. PGPR-27
GCTCGGCAGCGGGCGGCGGCTTTCCCCAGTGGAATTGCAACTGCGACAACTGCCGCGGCGTTCGCGACCACAGCATCACCGCCATGCGCCGCACGCAGTCCTCCATCGCCGTCAGCGATGACGGTAAAAACTGGGTGCTGTGCAACGTTTCCCCGGACATTTGCCATCAGCTGCTGGCCTCGCCCGAATTGAACAATCCCGACGTGCTGCGCG
>NZ_JALBYS010000106.1:0-213 GCF_022678525.1 Serratia sp. PGPR-27
AATGGGAGCCGGTGCAAAACAGCCACGTGATCCTCTACCCGGAAGGCATGGCCAAGCTGAACGACAGCGCCGCCGCCATCTTGCAGCTGGTCGACGGCAACACCACGCTGAATGGCATCATCGCGCAGCTGAACGCCCGCTTCCCCGGCGCCGACGGGTTGGCGGACGACGTGCTGGAGTTTTTCCAGCGCGCCTACGAACAAAAATGGGTGA
>NZ_JALBYS010000107.1:0-203 GCF_022678525.1 Serratia sp. PGPR-27
ACTGTAAATCTGCCGTCACTGACTTCGAAGGTTCGAATCCTTCCCCCACCACCATCTTCTCTCTGCCAGGAGCGAAGACGCAGTAAAGAAACCGGCCAGGTTTCTTCCGGGTAAAACCGGAACAACAATTTGTAAATCCATGAATACCATGGTGGGGTTCCCGAGCGGCCAAAGGGAGCAGACTGTAAATCTGCCGTCACTGA
>NZ_JALBYS010000010.1:0-123130 GCF_022678525.1 Serratia sp. PGPR-27
AGCAAAGAACCGGGCGGTATCCGGGTGCAGAAAACCCGCGAGCTCAGCCCGGCGGAAAGCGACGTGATCTTCAATCTGCTGCGCGGCGACAGCCTGCTGCATATCGCGGAAAAACGCGGCACGCACCCGAAAACCATCTTCTCGCAAAAATACAGCGCGATGAAAAAGCTGCGGCTGCGCAGCATGAGCACCATCTTCGTCGCCGGCAAATAAACATCTTGGCTTGTTGCGCGGCACGCCGCGCGGCAACCCCTCCCTTCCGCCAGGTTAAATTAATGTAACAACCGGCGACAAAGCAGCAACAGACACACAACATCCTCTCCTGTTGGTTACGATTTGCACACGGATTATCCGTGAGTCATGTCGTGTGGATTAAAATAAACATCAGGAGATGTTATGAAGTCGTCCTTATTCAGCCGCTATACCTGCTTTGTGCTGAGCATCTTGCTCACCCTGGTTTTCTTGATCATGATGCACAACCATCCCTGGTTCTGGCTGCCGGCCCTGGCCTGCGGTTGCCTGATGGTGCTGGGTATCTACGATCTCACGCAGCAGCGCCACGCCATCTGCCGCAACTACCCGATCATCGGCCGCCTGCGCTTCTTCTTCGAGTTCATCCGTCCGGAACTGCGCCAGTATTTCCTCGAGCAGGATAATGAAGAGATCCCGTTTTCGCGCACCCAGCGCACGCTGGTGTATCGCCGGGCGAAAAACGAGATGGGTGACAAACCGTTCGGCACCCTGCTGGACGTGTATCAAACCGGCTATGAGTGCATCGGCCACTCCATGCGGCCGGTGGAAGCCGCCGACCCAACCAGTTTCCGCATCACCATCGGCGGCGCCGACTGCCGCCAGCCCTACTCCGCGTCGATCTTCAACATTTCGGCCATGAGCTTCGGCGCACTCTCCGCCAACGCCATCCGCGCGCTCAACCTCGGCGCGGCCAAGGGTAACTTCTACCACGACACCGGTGAGGGCAGCATCAGCCGCTATCACCGCGAAAACAACGGCGACCTGGTGTGGGAGCTGGGCAGCGGCTATTTCGGCTGTCGCACCGCCGACGGCCATTTCGATCCGCGCCGCTTTGCCGAACAGGCGCAAAGCCCGCAGGTGAAAATGATTGAAATCAAGCTCAGCCAGGGCGCCAAGCCGGGCCACGGCGGCATTCTGCCGGCGAAGAAGGTAGATGCGGAAATCGCCGCCACCCGCGGCGTGCCGGAAGGCGTGGATTGCATCTCGCCGGCCTCGCACAGCGCCTTCACCACCCCGCTGGAAATGATGCAGTTCATCCAACAGCTGCGCGAGCTGTCAGGCGGCAAACCGGTCGGTTTCAAGCTGTGCATCGGCCACCCGTGGGAGTTCGTCGCCATCGTCAAGGCGATGCTGCACACCCGCATTCTGCCGGACTTCATCGTGGTGGACGGCAAGGAGGGCGGCACCGGCGCCGCGCCGCTCGAACTCTCCAACTATATGGGCATGCCGCTGCGCGAAGGGCTGCTGTTCGTGCATAACACGCTGGTGGGCTGCGGCCTGCGCGACCAAATCAAGATTGGCGCCAGCGGCAAGATCATCAGCGCCTTTGACATCGCCAGCGTGCTGGTGCTCGGCGCCGACTGGGTGAATTCGGCGCGCGGCTTTATGTTCGCCGTCGGCTGCATCCAGTCGCAAAGCTGCCACACCAACCACTGCCCGACCGGCGTAGCGACGCAAGATCCGCTGCGGCAAAAGGCGCTGGTGGTACCGAACAAGGCGGAACGCGTCTACCACTTCCATCAGAATACGGTGAAAGCGCTGGCAGACATGCTGGCGGCGGCCGGCGTCAGCCGCCCGGAGCAGCTGACCTCGCACCATATGCTGCGCCGCATCACGCCGACCGAGATCAAGGTGTACGCCGATATCTATTACTATCTGGAGCCGGGCGCGCTGCTGCAGCCGGAGATCAAAAGCGAGTTCTACGCCCGCATGTGGCGCATGGCGACGCCCACCAGTTTCGATCAGGCGATCTCGCTGCCGGCGGCATGATGGGATAAGGGATAAAAGAGAGTTGCCCCCTCGTCTTGGGGAAGAGCATATGGAGAGGGGTTGCTTGCTACGGCGGCCCTCCCCCTCAACGGCGAGAGGGCGTGTCGGTTACTGCTTGCGCACCGGCGCATCGCCGGCGACGTAGTAGTCGGCGGTGCTGCGCGGCAGCGGCGCGCGCTGGCGAATGCGGTCGGCGATCTTTTCGGCGATCATGATGGTGGTGGCGTTCAGGTTGCCGGTAATGATCAGCGGCATGATTGACGCATCCACCACCCGCAATCCTTCCATGCCGTGCACCCGGCCCTGGCCGTCGACCACCGCCATCTCGTCTTCGCCCATCTTGCACGAGCAGGACGGGTGGAAGGCGGTTTCGGCGTGCTCACGCACGAAGGCGTCCAGCTGCTCGTCGGTCTGCACCTCCGGCCCTGGGCTGATCTCGCGGCCGCGGTATTCGTCCAGGGCCGGCTGCGCCATGATTTCGCGCGTGATGCGGATAGCGTCGCGGAACTCCTGCCAATCCTGTTCGGTCGACATGTAGTTGAACAGAATGCTCGGGTGCTGGCGCGGATCCTTCGACTTCACCTGCACCCGGCCGCGGCTCGGCGAACGCATCGAGCCGACGTGGGCCTGGAAGCCGTGCTCTTTCACCGCGTTGCTGCCGTTATAGTTAATCGCCACCGGCAGGAAGTGATACTGAATGTTCGGCCAGGCAAACTCTGCGCGGCTGCGGATGAAACCACCGGCCTCGAACTGGTTGCTGGCGCCGACGCCGGTGCCGTTGAACAGCCATTCCGCGCCGATCTTCGGCTGATTGAACCATTGCAACGCCGGGTACAGCGACACCGGTTTCTTGCAGGCGTACTGCAGGTACATCTCCAGGTGGTCCTGCAGGTTTTCCCCTACCCCCGGCAGATCGTGCACCACGTTGATGTCCAGACTTTTCAGCAGCGCCGCCGGGCCGACGCCCGAACGCTGCAGAATTTGCGGCGAGGCGATGGCGCCGGCGCACAGCAGCACTTCGCGGCGCGCTTTGGCATGGGTCAGCTGATTGCTGTCGCCCTGCAGATAGTTGACGCCCACTGCGCGCTTGCCGTCGAACACGATATGGTCGGTCAGCGCATGGGTGACGATCTTCAGGTTCGGCCGGGAACGCGCCTGATCCAGATAACCGCGGGCGGTGCTGGCGCGGCGCCCCTTCGGCGTCACGGTGCGATCCATCGGGCCGAAGCCTTCCTGCTGGTAACCGTTCAGATCGTCGGTGCGCGGATAGCCCGCCTGCACGCCGGCTTCCACCATGGCGTGGAACAGTTCGTTGTTACCGGCCTTCGGCGTGGTGACGCTCACCGGGCCATCACCGCCGTGGTAATCGTTCGGGCCGATATCGCGCGTTTCCGCCTTGCGGAAATACGGCAGACAGTCCAGATAGGTCCAGTCTTCCAGACCCGGCGCCTTGGCCCAGTTGTCGAAATCCATCGCGTTGCCGCGAATGTAACACATGCCGTTGATCAGGGACGAACCGCCCAGACCTTTGCCGCGGCCGCATTCCATCCGGCGGTTGTTCATGTGCGGCTCAGGATCGGTTTCATACGCCCAGTTATAGCGGCGGCCCTGCAGCGGAAACGCCAGCGCGGCCGGCATCTGGGTACGGAAATCCATCCGGTAATCCGGGCCGCCGGCTTCCAGCAGCAGGACGCTGACGTCGGCGTCTTCAGTCAATCGGGTGGCTAACACGTTGCCGGCGGAACCGGCACCGATAATGATGTAGTCAAATTCCATTCATTATCTCCTTACTTTATTGGCCTGCATGAGACGAAAACGCGAAACGCGGATCCGCAACAGGCGGTGTATTTGGCTCTCGGGGAGTGTCGGCCGCAGCCAACCCGGCTGCGGCTCGAAAGACGACGGGGATAGTTAAAATACCGAGGCGTATTCGCCCAGCTCAACCTGCACCGATTTGATCTGGGTGTAGTGCTCCAGCGTGGTCAGGCCGTTTTCGCGGCCGACGCCGGACTGCTTGTAACCGCCGACCGGCATTTCCGCCGCCGACTCGCCCCAGGTGTTGATCCAGCAAATGCCGGCTTCCAGCTGGTGGATCACGCGGTGCGCGCGGGCCAGATCGTGGGTCACCACGCCCGCGGCCAGGCCGAAGGTGGTGTCGTTGGCACGGCGCACCACTTCCTCTTCACTCTGGTAGCTGAGAATGCTCATCACCGGCCCGAAGATCTCTTCGCGCACGATTTCCATGTCGTCGCGGCAGTCGCTGAATACCGTCGGCGCCACGTAAGCGCCCTTGCCGAATTCACCGTGGGTGACGCGTTCGCCGCCGCACAGCAGGCGCGCGCCGCTGTTTTTGCCGCTCTCGATAAAGCGCAGCACCGATTCCATGTGCGCAAAGCTGACCAGCGGCCCGAAGTTGGTTTGCGGATCGGTCGGATCGCCGAGGCGAATGCGCTTCACGCGCTCGAGAATTTTCGCCTCAAACTGCGCCTGCAGCGCCGCCGGCACAAAGACGCGGGTGCCGTTGGTGCACACCTGGCCGGAACTGTAGAAGTTGGCCATCATGGCGATATCGGCGGCGCGATCCAGATCGGCGTCGTCGAAGATAATCAGCGGCGACTTGCCGCCCAGCTCCATGGTGACTTCCTTCAGCGTCGAACCCGACGCGTTGGCCATCACCTTCTTGCCGGTTTTCACCCCGCCGGTGAAAGAGACTTTGGCAATGCCCGGATGGTCGGTCAGATATTGCCCCACTTCCGCCCCGCTGCCGGTCACCACGTTGAACACGCCGTCCGGCAGGCCGGCTTCGGTGTAGATTTCCGCCAGCTTCAGCGCCGTCAGCGACGTGACTTCACTCGGTTTGAAAATCATCGCATTGCCCGCCGCCAGCGCCGGCGCGGACTTCCACAGCGCAATCTGAATCGGGTAGTTCCAGGCGCCGATGCCGGCCACCACGCCCAGCGGTTCGCGGCGGGTGTAGACGAACGAGGTATCGCGCAGCGGGATCTGCTCGCCTTCAATGGCCGGGATCAGGCCGGCGTAGTACTCCAGCACGTCGGCGCCGGTGACGATGTCCACCGCGGTGGTTTCCGACATCGCTTTACCGGTATCCAGCGTTTCCAGCGCCGCCAGCTCATCGTTGCGCTCGCGCAGAATATCCACCGCGCGACGCAGGATGCGCGAACGCGCCATCGCCGTCATCGCCGCCCACACCTTCTGCCCGCTGGCCGCGCTGGCCACCGCACGATCGACGTCTTCAGCGCCGGTGGACTGGACTTCAGCCAGAACTTCGCCGTTCGCCGGATTAATGGCGTTGAAGGTTTTTCCAGCGGTGCTGTCTACATAGGCGCCATGAATATAGAGCTTCTGCAAGCCAAAACGGGACATAGGATCTCCTTGAGTTATCCTCCGGGCAGCGTTTGCCCCCGGAGTTGGAACGTGATGTATTCGGTCGTGAGCGCCAGCGCCTGCGCCTGATTGAACGCGGAGCCGCGCAGCGCGCTGCGCAGCCACAGCCCATCGATCAGCGCCGCCAGCCCCTTGGCCGCCAACCGCGCCTGCGGCTGCGGCATGACGCGGCGAAACTCGGCGCACAGGTTGGAATAAAGCCGGCGGCCGTTCACCTGTTGCAGTCGGTTGAGCTGCGGCTGGTGCAGGCTGCTGGCCCAAAAGGCCAGCCAGGTCTTCATCGCCGCGCTGTTGATCTGGCTGTCGTCGAAGTTGCCGGCGACGATCGCCTGCAGCCGCGCCGCCGGGCTGTTATCGGTCAGCGCCTGCAACCGCAGCTTCACCGCCTCGCCCAGGTGGCTGATCAGATAGCGCATCGTGGCTTCCAGCAGGCCGTTCTTGTCCTTGAAATAATGGCTGATGATGCCGTTGGAAACGCCGGCCCGCCGCGCGATCTGCGCGATGGTGGCGTCATGCATTCCCACTTCGTTTACCGCGGCGAGCGTGGCATCAATCAACTGCTGCCTTCTGATTGGCTGCATTCCTACCTTTGGCATATTTCGACTCTCACAAAACCGACTTCGGCCTTATCTCAGCGGGCAAATTTCACTGCCGTTTCGCCCGTGATTCAGGTCATCATGCGGACTATTAAACTTTTTTTTGATTGAACGTTCAATAAAAATTGCATATATTTTATTGCCGCCTGGTTAAAAATTTGTACTATCTGGTTGTGGAACTGGCTGATTTTTGTGAGGTAATTAACGAATCTGACCAAAATCAGTGGCTGTAAGCGGTTCCCACCGCGAAGCGCTCCGGTGCTTCGGCAACAGGCGAAAGCGGCGTTACTCAGGCCATTCCGATGGGGATGGTCGCCGCCTTCATTCGCCCGTTTTTCGGCGGCGCCAACGCGCCCCGAAATGCGGAGCGGCACGATTTTACTCAGTTCAGAGGATGACGATGACAACACGCGAAACCTCCTCCAAACCGCAGCAGGACCGCCTCAACCCTGTGGTTTTCTTCACCTCGGCGGGGCTGATCCTGGCCTTCTCGCTGATGACCATCTTTTTCACCGACTTCTCCGGGCAGTGGATCACCCGCACGCTGAATTGGGTGTCGACCACCTTCGGTTGGTACTACCTGCTGGCGGCGACGCTGTACATCGTGTTCGTGGTGTTTATCGCCGCCTCGCGCTTCGGTTCCATCAAGCTCGGGCCGGAGCAGTCCAAGCCGGAGTTCAGCCTGATGAGCTGGGCGGCGATGCTGTTCGCCGCCGGCATCGGCATCGACCTGATGTTCTTTTCGGTCGCCGAGCCGGTGACCCAGTACATGATGCCGCCGGAAGGCGACGCGCAAACGCTGGAGGCCGCGCGCCAGGCCATGGTCTGGACGCTGTTCCACTACGGCCTGACCGGCTGGTCGATGTATGCGCTGATGGGCATCGCCCTCGGCTACTTCAGCTATCGCTACAATCTGCCGCTGACCATCCGCTCGGCGCTGTACCCAATCTTCGGTAAGCGCATCAACGGCCCGATCGGCCACAGCGTGGACATCGCCGCGGTGCTAGGCACCATCTTCGGCATCGCCACCACGCTGGGCATCGGCGTGGTGCAGCTCAACTACGGCCTCAAGGTGTTGTTCGAGATCCCGGAAAACCTGACGGTGCAGGGCTCGCTGATCCTGCTGTCGGTGATCATGGCCACCATCTCGGTGACTTCGGGCGTTAACAAGGGCATCCGCATCCTGTCCGAGCTGAACGTGCTGCTGGCGCTGGGCCTGATCCTGTTCGTGCTGTTCTTCGGCGACACCGAGTTCCTGCTCAACGCGCTGGTGCTCAACGTCGGCGATTACGTCAATCGCTTTATGGGCATGACGCTCAACAGCTTCGCCTTCGATCGGCCGGTGGAGTGGATGAACAATTGGACGCTGTTCTTCTGGGCCTGGTGGGTGGCGTGGTCGCCGTTCGTCGGCCTGTTCCTGGCGCGCATCTCGCGCGGGCGCACCATTCGCCAGTTCGTGGTCGGCACGCTGATCATACCGTTCGTGTTCACTCTGCTGTGGCTGTCTATCTTCGGCAACAGCGCGCTGTACCAGATCATCCACGGCAACGCCGAGTTTGCTCAGGAAGTGATGCAGTTCCCGGAGCGCGGCTTCTACAGCCTGCTGGCGCAATACCCCGGCTTCACCTTCAGCGCCTCGGTCGCCACCATCACCGGCCTGCTGTTCTACGTCACCTCGGCGGACTCCGGCTCGCTGGTGCTGGGTAACTTCACCTCGCGCCTGGCCGACATCAATAATGATGCGCCGAACTGGCTGCGGATTTTCTGGTCGGTGGCCATCGGCCTGCTGACCATCGGCATGCTGATGACCGACGGTGTGCCGGCGCTGCAGAAAACCACGGTGATCATGGGTCTGCCGTTCAGCTTCGTGATCTTCTTCGTGATGGCCGGGCTGTACAAATCGCTGCGGGTGGAGGACTACCGCAAGGCCAGCGCGCTCAGCACCCTGGCGCCGGTGCCAGTCTCCAGCCACGACGTGCTCAACTGGAAACAGCGCCTGTCGCGGGTGATGAACTACCCGGGCACGCAGTACACGCAGAAAATGTTGGATAAGGTTTGCCGCCCGGCGATGCAGGACGTGGCGCGCGAGCTGGAGTTGCGCGGCGCGAAAGTGGAGTTCAGCGAAGTGCCGCCGACCGAAGACGAACGCCTGAACCACCTGGAGCTGCTGGTGCACCTGGGCGAGGAACAGAACTTCATCTATCAGATCTGGCCGATGCGCTACTCGGTGCCGGGCTTCACCTACCGCGCCCGCTCCGGCAAGTCGCACTACTACCGGCTGGAAACCTTCCTGATGGAAGGCACCCAGGGCAATGACCTGATGGACTACAGCAAGGAACAGGTGATTGGCGATATCCTCGACCAGTACGAGAAGCACCTGAACTTCCTGCACATTCATCGCGAAGCGCCGGGGGGCACCCTGACCTTCCCGGATATGTGACGGTCAATCAATAACCAGAGGGCGTAGCCAGGCTACGCCCTTTTTTATGCCTGCTCGGCCGGCAAGTCGGCTTTCAGCAGCACCAGGGAGCCGGCCAGCAACACCAGATCCTTGATTAAAAAGCTGGTGGCCCCGGCCATGGCGGGAAAACCGCCGGCGGAGGGCTCCCAGGCGCCCGGCGTGGAAAAGATCAGCGTCAGCGTGGTCAGGTAGGTCACCGTCGATCCGATCGCCCCCAGCAACCCCAACCGCCGCGACCAGAATCCCGCCAGCAGCAGCAAACCGAAGCTCCATTCAGCGACGCCTAATGCATAACTGGCACCGCGAATGCCGAACGCCTGATGCATCCAGCTCAGCAGCGGGCTGTTGCCGATCAGCGGCACCAGCCCCTGCGCCTCGTAATCAAACCATTTGGCGTAGCCGAAGGCGGCGAAGATCACCACCAACGCCGCGCGCATAAAGATAACGTCCCCGTTCGAGCGCTGAAAGCGCCGCAGCCATGTCGCCAACATCATCCTCTCTCCTTATGCTGCCCGCAGCCGCCGCGGTTTGCCGCTTGCGGCCGCGGGGTGAGGCGGCTTAGTGCCCCATCGCATCCTTTTTCATCTCGTCTTTCTTCATGCCGTCTTTGGCCATACTGTCTTTCGCCATGCCATCCTTTTTCATGGCGTCTTTGCCCATTTTGTCTTTCTTCATGCAGTCCTTGCCCATGCACTCTTTCTTCATCCCATCTTTCGCCATGCCGTCGTGCGACATCTGGCTCATGCCGTCCTTTTTCATCGCGTCTTTACTCATGCCGTCCGCGGCGTTGGCGCCGGCCACGCCCAGCATCAGCGCGCTGCACATCATCATTGCGAATAACTTTTTCATGGTATTTCCTTCCGTCATGTCAAAGGCACCGGAGTGCCGGAGAATGGCCGGCGGCCGCCTCAGCTGCCGCCAAACCAGTTGTAGCCCTGGTCTTCCCAGTAACCGCCCGGGAAGCGGTTGGTGACCTCGATCACCTGAATGTGTTTCGGATTCTTGTAGCCCAGCTTGGTCGGCATGCGCAGCTTCATCGGGTAGCCGTACTTGCGCGGCAAGATCTGGCCGTCGTAGGTCAGCGCGATAATCGTCTGCGGATGCAGCGCGGTGGCCATATCGATGCTGGTGTAGTAGTCGTCGGCGCATTTGAAGCTGACGTAGCGGGCGCTCAGATCCGCGCCGATTACCTTAAGAAAGGTGGCGAACGGCACGCCGCCCCACTTGCCGATGGCGCTCCAACCCTCGACGCAAATATGACGCGTCACCTGGCTGACCTGCGCCATCCGATGCAGCTGCGGCAGGCTCCAGGCGCGCTTGTCCTGCACCAGCCCCGCCACCTCCAGCCGATAGTCGTCGCCGTTGATGTCGGGCGCGTCCTCCTCGGCGTAAAAGGCGTTGAACGGGAATGGCCGGGTGATCATCGATTCCGGGTAGACCGGCGCCAGGCGATCGCCGTTGAACAGCCAGCCCTGCACCCGATCGTTGAGGCGCGAAATGCGGCTCAGCGCCTGTTCAACGTTGGCGTTGCCGCTGAGATCGCAGCCGGTGAGCATGGTGATGCCGCCCAGCGTCAGGCCGTTGCGCAGAAAGCGGCGGCGGGACGACGCGGTCAACAAGCGCTGCGCTTCTTTGACGATCGCCTGCCCTTCAACGATCGTCATGATCGGTTTATCCTTTTTCATCGTGAACTCCTTAACGTCCGCGCAGCATGGCCAGCAGCGTGCGGGGCACCAGCGCCACCATCACCAGATGGATCGCGACGAAGGCCACCAGCGCCGACATGGCGAAAAAGTGGATATATCGCGCCGCCTCATAGCCGCCGAGCAGCGTGCGCAGCAGCGGAAACTGCACCGATTTCCACAGCACCAGTCCGGACAGCGCGCTTATCACGCCGAGGAGCATCACCGACAGATAGGCCACGCGCTGCACCATGTTGTAGTGGCGCAGGTCGGCGTGCTGCAGCCTGCCGCGCAGCGCCGCGCCGACATCGGCGAGAAACTGCCTCGGGCTGAGCGGCCAATATTTGCGTTTGAAGCGCCCGCTGGCGAGGTTCAGCAGCAGGTAACACAACCCGTTGACGCCAAACAGCCACATGCCGGCGAAGTGCCACTGCAGCGCGCCGCCCAGCCAGCCGCCAAGCGTCAGCTCGTTGAGAAAACCGAAGTTGAACAGCGGCGAGGCGTTATAGATGCGCCAGCCGCTGGTGACCATGATCAGCATCGCCAGCGCATTCAGCCAATGCGTCAACCGCAGCCAGAGAGGATGTACGGTCTGTCGTTGTTCCGGGGTGAGGGTGAAGCTCATAGCGATTCCTGCCAGCTAACGATGCGATGAGCCCAGTATTCCCCGGATTTGTTCCCCAAGACCTCACGCAAAGTTAAATAAAATGTGATAACTCCGCCGGTGGCGGTTGTGTAGACTTCAGAGAGAATCGGGCAATCAGCGGTAATGAGAATGGACAAGCCAAAACGAATTTTGATCGTCGAGGACGACGGCGACATCGCCGATCTGCTGCAGCTGCATCTGCGTGACGAGGGTTACGCCATCAGCCACGCCGCCGACGGCAATCAGGGCATGGCGATGCTGGAACAGGGCGGCTGGGACGCCCTCATCCTCGATCTGATGTTGCCGGGCGTCGACGGATTGGAGATTTGCCGCCGGGCGCGCACCATGACGCGCTACACGCCGATCATCATCACCAGCGCGCGCTCCAGCGAGGTGCACCGCGTGCTGGGGCTGGAGCTGGGCGCTGACGACTATCTGGCCAAACCTTTTTCCATGCTGGAGCTGGTGGCGCGGGTCAAGGCGCTGTTTCGCCGCCAGGAGGCGATGAGCCGCAACCTGCGTCTGGACGCCGGCGCGCTCAGCTTCAACGATCTGACCATCGATCCTATCGCCCGCGAGGTGCGCCTGCACCAACAGCCGATCGAGCTGACGCCGCGCGAATTCGACCTGCTGTACTTTTTCGCCCGCCACCCGGGCCAGGTATTCTCGCGCCTCAGCCTGTTGAATCAGGTCTGGGGCTATCAGCACGAAGGGTATGAGCACACCGTCAACACCCATATCAACCGGCTGCGCATCAAGATTGAGCGCAATCCGGCGGAACCCGAGCGCATCCTCACGGTGTGGGGCATGGGCTATAAATTCGCGGCCGCGCCGCAAGAGTGAGCCATGAAAAACCTTACGTTAGCGCAACGCCTCACGATTATCTTCGCGCTGCTGATCGTCATCGGCTGCGCCTTTTCCGGCTGGATGCAGGTGCGCAGCAATACCCAGTACAGCCAGGCGGTGATCCAGCGCCTGTCCGGCAACCTGGCGCAGCATATCGCCGAGAGCAATCCGCTGCTGGGGGTGAACGGGCCGGAGCCGCAGGCGGTGCATACCCTGTTCGACCAACTGATGGCGGTGAATCCCAGCGTTGAGGTTTACCTGCTCGACAAACAGGGCGCAATCATCGGCAACGCCGCGCCGGCCGGGCATCTGAAGCGGCAGCGGGTCGCGCTGGCGCCGCTGCAGGCGCTGCTCGATGGCGCGCAGATGCCGGTGTATGGCGACGATCCGCGCAGCGCGGACGGGCGCAAGGTGTTCAGCGTTGCGCCACTGAAGGTCGACGGCCGGGTCGAGGGCTATCTGTATGTGGTCTTGCTCGGTGAAGAGTACACGGCGCTGGCCAGCAACGCCCAGTTCAACTCGGCGGCCAGGATGGCGCTGTGGACCTCCGGGGTGATGGTGCTGTTCAGCCTGCTGGCCGGCGGTTTCGCGTTCTACTGGGTCACTCGCCCCATCCGGCGCCTGACCCGTCAGGTCAATGCGCTGGACAGCGGCGGCATCGAGGCGGTGCAGGCCTACGCGGCGCGGCCGGCGGCGCCGGCCGGGCGCGACGAGGTCAGCCAGCTGCAACAGGCCTTTCAACGCATGGCGCAGCGCCTCGCCGAACAGTGGCAAACGCTGGCGCAGCAGGATCGGCTGCGGCGCGAATTCATCGCCAACGTCTCGCACGATCTGCGCACCCCGCTCACCTCGCTGCACGGCTATCTGGAAACGCTGTCGGTCAAGGCCGCCACCCTGAGCGACGCCGATCGGCGGCGCTATCTGGAGATCGCCCTGGCGCAGAGCCGCAAAGTGGGCAAGCTGGCGCAGGAGCTGTTCGAGCTGGCGCGGCTGGAGTACGGCGTGGTGAAACCGCAGAAAGAGCCCTTCTCCCTCAGCGAGCTGCTGCAGGACGTGTTCCAAAAGTTCGAGCTGGCGGCGGAGGCGCGTAATCAGCGGCTGCATGCTGACATCGCCCCCGGCGTGCCGCCGGTGTTCGCCGATCTCAGCATGATTGAGCGGGTGCTGACCAACCTGCTGGACAACGCCATTCGCCATACGCCGCCCGGCGGCGACATCGGCGTGCGGCTGTGGCGGCAGGAAGATCGGGTGATGGTGCAGGTCAGCGACAGCGGCCCCGGCATTCCGCAGACGCTGCGCGCCGATCTGTTCGTGCGGCCGTCTGTCCTGAGCGGCGCCCGGCGCCCTGCGGGCGGGCTGGGGTTAATGATCGTGCGGCGCATTCTGCAGCTGCACGACAGCGACATTCAGCTGATCGAACAACCGCAAAGCGGCGCCTGCTTCCGCTTTGCCATTCCGCCGCGTTAATCCGGCTTAACGGTTATTGCGCTAACGGGAACCGCAGGCTGAAAATGAGGCTGGCGGCAGACGCGCGCCCGGTACATTCGGCGCGCACCTCACCGCCGTGCAGCGTCATAATGGCGCGTACGATAGACAGCCCGAGGCCGCTGGCATGGCTGCCGGCGCTGCGCGCGGGATCGGCGCGGTAGAAACGATCGAACAGTTTTTCCAGCTGTGCCGCCGCGATCGGCGGCCCCTGATTGATGACCTGCACCCACCAGGCATCGGCGCGCCGTTCAGCCCGCAATACGATCAGGCTGTTTTCATCGGCATAGCGCACCGCGTTGGCCACCAGATTGCTCAGCGCCCGCTGGAACAACATCGCGTCCGCCTTCAGCTCGCCTTCCCCTTCGCAGTTCAGCGCGATACCGCGTTCTTCCGCCAGCCCTTCGAAGTAATCCGCCACCCGCCGCAGCTCGACCGCCACATCCAGACGACTGTAGTTCAGCGCGGACTGCGCCTCACCGGCGCGCGCCAGAAACAGGATGTTTTCCACCATGCGCGAAATACGCTCCAGCTCATCCATATTGTTCGACAATAGGGTTTCGTACTCCTCCACGCTGCGGGGTTGATACAGCGCCACCTGACACTGGCCCATCAACGCGCCCACCGGCGTGCGGATCTCATGGGCCAGATCGGCGGAAAACTGCGTCAGCCGCTGATAGCCTTCATTCAACCGATCGAGCATCGCATTAAACGCCCGGGTCAATTGCTGTAACTCCTTCGGCGCCCCCTGTTCACTGAGGCGCGTCGACAATGTATTGGGCGCGATCTCCGACGCCTGCGCCGCCATGCGCCATAGCGGCCGCAATCCGCGGCGCATGACCCCATAGCCCAGCAGCGCAATCAGCAGGAAAGCCACAACGACCGCCGCGACAATGCGCCACAGGTAGCGCGCCAGCATTTTCTGTTCGTTGACCATCACGTGCGCGGCGGAAATCTGCAGCAAACTGCCGTCTTCCAGGCGCACCATTGCCGACGCCGCGCGCAGCGGCACCCCCTGCGCCGTTTCCCCGCCGCGCACGGCGGCCAGCGTCTGCGCCTGTTCGGGCAGCGTCGGCGCGATCGGCGGCAGGGCCACCCTGGCCGGATTCACATTGATGAGCGGTTTTTGCCCCGGAATTTGGAAAATCAACACATCCTGTTCATTGCCCAGCATATTTTCGAACAGGCCGTTATTAGCCGTCAGGCGCGCCAAAGGAAAGCGCTGCCCCAGTAAATGGCGGAAATACTCTACGCGCCCGGTCACCTGCAGATCGCTGCGGAGCGTCATTTCCTGACGCATGGCGCCGAACAGATACCAGCCCGCCCCGCTCACCACGCAGGCGGCCACCAGCGCGAACAGCATGGCGGTGCGCAGCGTCAGCGACACCGGCCGACGTGAAGCGCGGGCGTTCACGAGCGCGGCTCGCAAACATAGCCGATGCCGCGCACGCTGTGGATCAGCTTGACGTCGAACGGCCGGTCGATTTTGGCGCGCAGGCGTTTGATCGCCACATCAACCACATTAGTGTCGCTGTCGAAATTCATGTCCCACACCTGGGAGGCGATCTGCGTGCGCGACAGCACTTCACCTTCGCGCCGCACCAGCAGATGCAGCAGCATGAATTCTTTATTGGTCAACGGGATCACCTGATCCTGGCGCACCGCCCGGCGGCGCAGCACGTCCAACTGCAGATCGGCGATGGCGTAATGATCGGCTTCGCGCGCCGGCCCGCGGCGCAGCAAGGTGCGCAAACGCAGCACCAGCTCGGTAAAGGAAAACGGTTTGATAAGATAGTCGTCCGCGCCCAGCTCCAGACCGTGGATGCGATCCTGTACGCCGTCGCGGGCGGTGAGAAACAGGATCGGCACGTCGCTTTTCTTGCGCAATACCTCGATGATCTGCCAGCCGTCCAGCCCCGGCAGCATCACGTCGAGCACGATCGCATCGTAGTCCTGCTCCAACGCGCGAAACAGCCCGTCGGTGCCGGTGCGCGCCAAATCGACGCCGTAGCCCGCTTCCCCCAGCCCTTTCTTCAGGTAATCCCCTGTGCCGATATCGTCTTCAACTACCAGTATTCGCATGCTCGCCACCTCGTTACGTCTGCAAAAATACTAGCAGCTTCGGCGGACAAACTTGATGACATTAATGTCATCAAACGGCCATGGCGCTGACCCAATGGCTCAACCATGCTTAACCGGCAAACTCATTTCAGGAGAACGTTATGATTACCCGTCATCGTATAGCCGGTTTACTGTTATCCACCTTGCTGCTGTCCAGCGGCTTGGCCGCCGCCGCCCAACCGCCGGGCAAGGTGATTGCGCCGCTGCGCGGCACCATCAGCCAGGTTGCCGACGGCAATCTGCAGCTGACCGATCGCAAGGGCGAGACCCTCAGCGTCAAGCTGAACGATCAGACCAAAGTGCTCAGCGTTTCCAAAGCCACGCTGGACGACATCAAACCGGACAGCTTTATCGGCACCGCCGCCGTGCCGCAGCCGGACGGCACGCTCAAGGCGTTGGAGGTGCATGTGTTCGCCGCCAGCCTGCGCGGCACCGGCGAAGGGCACTCGGCCTGGGAATCCGCCGACGGCAAAGTGGACACCATGACCAACGGCACCGTCGGCAAACTGGTGAAATCCAACGGCCGCACCCTGACCGTCACCTACGGCAACCAGCAGAAAACCGTCGTCGTGCCGGAAGACGTGCCGATCGTGACGCTGGATCCGGGCGATCTGAGCCTGCTGAAACCGGGCGTGCACATCGTGCTGTTCTCCGCCGCCAACGAAAAGGGCGAGCGCGTCGCCACCCGCATTTCCGCCGGCAAAGACGGCACCGTGCCGCCGATGTAACCGGAGGAATGCCATGAAGACCAACGCGTCGCCGCCAGTGCATCGCTGGCCGGTTCGCATCACTCATTGGATCAACCTGTTCGCCATGGTGTGCATGTTCATGAGCGGTTGGGAAATCTACAACGCCTCGCCGCTGTTCGATTTCCGCTTTCCGCCGCAGATGACGCTGGGCGGTTGGCTGGGCGGCGCGATTGGTTGGCATTTGGCGGTGATGTGGCTATTGGCGCTCAACGCCGTCTGCTATCTGCTGTGGAGCCTGTTCAGCGGTCATTTTCGCCGCGATCTGTTGCCGCTTCGCATCGGCGCGCTGCGGCAGGATATCTGGCTGGCGTTGACGCTGCGCCTGCGCCACCGGCATGGCCACTATAACGCCATTCAGAAACTGATGTACCTCGGCGTACTGGCGCTGGGCCTATTGCTGGTGCTGTCCGGCCTGGCGATTTGGAAGCCGGTTCAGCTGCAGGGATTGGTCGCCCTGTTTGGCGGCTTCGATTTCGCGCGCTACGTGCATTTCTTCGCCATGGCCGGCATCGGCCTGTTCGTGGCGATCCACGTCTTCATGGTGATCGTCGTGCCCAAAACGCTGTGGGCGATGATAACGGGTGGCAAACATGAATGAGAAAAAACCGCGGGCAACCGCGCCAAAACTGGAACCGGACCAAAAAAAGCAGTTGGTCAATCTGCAGCGCCGCCTGATGCTGCGTTCCGGCCTGACGCTGGGCGGCATCGCCATGCTTACCGGTTGCAACCTGCAAGACGGCGATCGGGTGGATAAAGTGCTGTGGGCCATGTCGCGCTGGAACGACCGGGTGCAGGCCTGGCTGTTCAGCGGCCAACGGCTGGCGCAAACTTACCGGCCGGATCAGATCACCCACCCTTTCCCCTTCAACGCGTTTTACCCGGAATATAACGTCCCCGAGATCGATCTCGCCGGCTATCGGCTTGAGGTCGCGGGGAAAGTGGAGAAAAAAGCGCCCTGGACGCTGGAACAGCTGCAGCGGCTGCCGCAGCAAAGCCAAATCACGCGCCTGATCTGCATTGAGGGGTGGAGCGCCATTGGCCAATGGGGCGGTGTGCCGCTGCGCACCTTTCTGCAGCACGTCGGCGCGGATCTGAATGCCGGTTACGTCGGCTTCAAATGCGCCGATCGTTACTACTCCAGCCTCGACATGGCCACCGCGCTGCACCCGCAGACCATCCTGGCGCTGGACTTCGGCGGCAAGGCGCTGCCGGCGGACTATGGCTACCCGCTGCGGCTGCGCGTGCCAACCAAGTTGGGGTTCAAAAACGCCAAACATATCGCCGCGATCTTCGTCAGCGACGTCAATCCGGGCGGCTACTGGGAAGATCAGGGCTACAACTGGTTCAGCGGCATTTAGTTTTGCGCGGCGCTGCGCATAAGCCTCATCGGCGGCTGGAGGAGCCTCTCCGTCGCGGTTAATAATCTGTTTGTCACAAAGGGGATAACTATAGGAAAAATAATAGTAAAAAGGATTTTATCATGGAGATTGATGTGAGGGAGTCACACACAGGGGTAGCAGACACATACAGGTATCAGATTGCAGTAAGTAAAGATGATGGTAAAACGGCCATCTATCATTTGGATTTCAAGAAAATTGGGCAAAACATGCACCATTGGTTTGCCCCAGTGTATGTGGACACTGCTCTCCTCAATAATGCTTTCTCTCTGGAGTTTTATGATGTTAAGGCGTTGAGCGACGCAAACAGGCATCGGCGCTCAGCTTTCGATACCTATACCGCAATGCGTTATACCCTTTTCCAACGCGAACGCTTATTCGTAGTTGGCATCGGGGAAACCCTTCTCAAGTTTGCCTATCAGTATCATGCCAGGCTCATCTTAAGCGCACCGTTAAGGCCAGCATTAGCTAAAATTTATGATTTATTGTTGAAAAAATACGCCCACAAAGGGCATTATTTATACAAAATAGAGTTTATAAAGGACGGCCTCTATGTCATCGAAATCCCGCGTAACCCCCATAGCATCCCACACTTACCAGCAGCACGTTAAGGAACAGCGCCTGAAAGAGATGCAAGCTTTCCACGAAGAGTGGTGGGAACAAAGGCGCCGCGAATGGCGTGAACGCGGCGGCGTTGAAGCCAGTGAACCGCCCGCACGTGGCATCGATACCGAACTTTCATCCTGATCCCGCTTCGTTCTTATTCCTCTTCTCCCGCCGTCAGCAATGCAATCCCCGCGTGCTCAATGGCCTCCCGCGCGGCGGCGGGCAACCCCTCGTCGGTAATGACGGCGTCAAAGGCGGCGATCGGCAGCGCCAGGTAAGTCGCGACCTTGCCGTATTTGGACGTATCGCTGAGCAGAATGCGGCGGCGGCTGGCCTCGACGATGGCCTTCTTCACCATCACCTTGTCTTCGTTCGGCGTCGACAGGCCGCGCATGCTCCACGAAGAGGCGGAGATGAACGCCAGATCGATAAACAGACCGCGCAGCGCCTGCGCCGCCGCTTCGCCGACGCAGGAGCGGTTTTCCCGGCACACGGTGCCGCCGGTGTGGATGATTCGGCACTGGCTGTGTTCGATCAGGAAGCCGGCGATGACAAAGTCGTTGGTCACTACCGTCAAATCGTCACGTTCACCGATCTGTTTCGCCAGCGCCAGCGTGGTGGTGCCGGCATCCAGATAGATACAGCTGTTGGCGGGAATTTGTCGCGCCGCCAGCCGGCCAATGGCGATTTTCTGCCGGCTGAACATCCCCTCTTTGGCCTGGTGCGAAGGTTCGCTCGCCACCCGCTCGGGCGCCTGTACGCCGCCCGAGACCGACTGCACCGCGCCCTGTTCCTCCAGTTTTTGCAAATCACGGCGGATCGTCATGTGCGACACCCCCAGCCGTTCGGTCAGCTCGGCAATGCTGACGACGCCGCGTTCGGATACCAGCGCAAGAATTTGTTGATGGCGTTCTACAGGTATCACGGTTCCCTCTCGTTGCTGCGGTGATAATAATTGTGATTTTACGTCAATTTTCGTTCGCCGATAGCCCTAAATTTTCGCGGCGTGACGGCGCACGCAGTTAGGCCAGGTAAACATAAACTTATTTAAAAACATAATAGTAATGTTGATTCAGGCCAGAAATCAGACGAAAAATCCGTTTCACACATTGTTAATTATTGTGATATCGATCGCGGATAAACCGTCGCCAAGCGCTTACATTTAACACAACAAAACAAATTATCACTAAAATTAACAGGAGTGCAGTATGACACACCCAGGGAATTATGCCGTCTGCATCATCGGACTGGGCGCGATGGGCATGGGCGCGGCGCGTTCGTGCCTTCGCGCCGGATTGACCACCTACGGGGCGGACCTGAATCCGCAGGCGCTGGCGACGCTGCAACAGGCCGGCGCGCAACAAGCGTCTACCAGCGCGTGCGACTTCGCGGCCAAGTTGGACGCCGTGCTGCTGCTGGTGGTGAACGCCGTCCAAGTGAAACAGATCCTGTTCGGCGAACAAGGCCTGGCGCCAAAGCTCAAGCCAGGCACGGCGGTGATGGTCTCTTCGACCATTTCCGCCGATGACGCCAAACAGATCGAGCAACGGCTGCTGGACTACGGGCTACCGATGCTGGACGCTCCGGTTTCCGGCGGAGCGGCCAAGGCGGAGGAAGGCCAGATGACGGTGATGGCCGCCGGCGCCGACGCCACCTTCGAGCGTCTGCAACCCGTGCTGGACGCCATCGCCGGCAAGGTTTATCGCATCGGCGAGACCATCGGTCTGGGTGCGACGGTAAAAATCATCCACCAGCTGTTGGCCGGCGTGCACATCGCCGCCGGAGCGGAAGCCATGGCGTTGGCCGCCCGCGCCGGCATCCCGCTGGACGTGATGTACGACGTGGTCACCCACGCCGCCGGCAACTCCTGGATGTTCGAAAATCGCATGCGCCACGTGGTCGACGGCGACTATACGCCCAAATCGGCGGTGGATATCTTCGTCAAGGATCTGGGGCTGGTGGCGGATACCGCCAGGGCGCTGCACTTCCCGCTGCCGCTGGCCTCCACCGCTTTCACCATGTTTACCGCCGCCAGCAACGCCGGTTACGGTAAAGAAGACGACAGTGCGGTAATCAAAATCTTTGCCGGCATCGATCTGCCGCAAAAAAAGGAGGCGCTCTGATGCTGCTTGGCGTAATCGCGGATGACTTTACCGGCGCGACCGACATCGCCAGTTTTCTGGTGCAAAACGGCCTGCCGACGGTGCAGCTGAACGGCGTGCCGCAGGACGAAACGCAGGTAAACGCACAGGCGGCGGTCATCAGCCTGAAATCGCGTTCCTGCCCGGCAGAACAGGCGGTCGAACTGTCGTTGCAGGCGTTGGCCTGGTTGCAAAAACAGGGCTGCCGCCAGTTCTACTTCAAATACTGCTCCACTTTCGACAGCACCGCACAGGGCAATATCGGCCCGGTGACCGACGCCCTGCTCACCGCGCTGGGGGAAAATTTCACGGTTGTCTCACCGGCGTTGCCGGTAAACGGCCGCACGGTCTATCAGGGCCACCTGTTCGTCGGGGAACAGCTGCTGTCTGAATCCGGCATGCGTCATCACCCGGTCACGCCGATGACCGACAGCAACCTGCTGCGCCTGATGGAATCCCAGGCCGCCGGGCGCTGCGGGCTGGTGACGGCGGCGGAAATGGATCGCGGCGCCGAGGCGGTCAGCGAGAAGCTGCGCCAATTGGCGCAGGAAGGCGTGCGCTACGCGGTGCTGGATACGCTCAACGAGCGGCATCTGCTCATTCAGGGTGAAGCGTTGAAAACGATGAAGCTGGTGACCGGCGGTTCGGGCCTGGCGATCGGTCTGGCGCGGCAATGGGCGCAAAGCGGCGCTCGTGCGGCTGAGGCAGCCGGCGCGCCGCAGGGGGAAAAGGCAGCAGTGCTGTCGGGCTCGTGTTCTGTGATGACTAACCGGCAGGTGGCGCACTACCGCGAGCGCGCTTCGGCGCAGGCCATCGATATCGGCCGTTGCCTCGAACCACAGGCACGCGCCGCCTACGCCGCCGAGTTGGCGCACTGGGCGCAGCATCACGCCGGGGAGGCGCTTGCCCCGCTGATCTACGCCACTGCGCCGCCGGAAGCGCTACAGCAAACGCAACGGCAGCACGGTGGCGCCGCCAGCGAGGCGGTGGAAGCGCTGTTCGCCGAATTGGTGGTGCAACTGCACCGGTTGGGATTCAGCCGCTTTATCGTCGCCGGCGGCGAAACCTCCGGCGTGGTCACGCAGGCGCTAGGCATTCGCGGCTTCCATATTGGCCCCAGCATTTCTCCCGGCGTTCCCTGGGTGCGCGCCAGCGATCGGGCGATTTCCCTGGCGCTGAAATCAGGCAATTTTGGCGATGAAGCCTTCTTCTCGCGCGCGCAAACGGAGTTTCCAGTATGAGCATGACGACCGAACAGCAAGCGCGCGAAGAGATGGTGCGTCTCGGCGCCTCGTTTTTTCAACGCGGTTACGCCACTGGTTCCGCCGGCAACCTCTCGCTGTTGCTGCCGGACGGCGCGCTGCTGGCGACGCCGACCGGCTCTTGCCTGGGCGAGCTGCAGGCCGATCGCCTGTCTAAAGTGAGCCTGAACGGCGACTGGCTGTCCGGCGACAAGCCGTCGAAAGAGATCAGCTTTCACCGAGCGCTGTATCTGAACAATCCGGAATGCAAAGCGGTGGTGCACCTGCATTGCACCTACCTCACGGCGCTCTCTTGCCTGCAAGGGCTGGACGTCGACAACGCCATCAAACCGTTCACCCCCTATGTGGTGATGCGCGTCGGCAAGGTGCCGGTGGTGCCCTACTATCGCCCTGGCGACGAAAGGCTGGCGCAGGATCTGGCGCGCCTGGCGCCGGCCCACCGCGCCTTTTTACTGGCCAACCACGGGCCGGTGGTGACCGGTAAAGACCTGCGAGCGGCGGCGGACAATACCGAAGAGATGGAAGATGCGGCGCGGCTGATCTTCACCCTCGGCGATCGTCCGATCCGCTATTTGACCGATGATGAAATTGCCGAATTACGGAGCTGACCCATGCCTAAATTTGCCGCCAATTTATCGATGATGTTTAACGAAGTGCCGTTCCTCGAGCGCTTCGCTGCCGCTGCCGAACAAGGCTTCAGCGCGGTGGAATTCCTGTTCCCTTACGAGCATCCCGCTGAGCTGTTGGCCGAAAAGCTGCGCGAGCACGGCCTGCAACAGGTGCTGTTCAATACCGCGCCCGGCGATGTCGCCGCCGGCGAATGGGGGTTGGCGGCGCTGCCGGGCCGCGAGCAAGATGCGCGCGCTGATATCGATCGCGCGCTGGCCTACGCCATCGCCCTTTCCTGTCCCTGCGTGCACCTGATGGCCGGCGTGGTGCCCGCGGGCGCGGATCGGCAACGTTATCTCGACACCTTTATCGCCAATGCGCGCTATGCCGCCGACGCCTTCGCCCCGCACGGCGTCAAGGTGCTGATCGAAGCGCTCAGCCCACCGGTCAAGCCCGACTACCTGTTCGCCAGTCAACATCAGGCGGCGGAGGTGGTGACGGCGATCGAGAGACCGAACGTGTTCATTCAGTTCGACTTTTTCCACGCGCAGTTAGTGGACGGCAATATCAGCGGGCTGCTGGAGACGCTGGCCGGGCGCTACGCGCATATCCAGATAGCCTCAGTGCCGGATCGTCACGAACCGGACGAGGGCGAACTGAATTACCCATGGCTGTTCGACAGGCTGGATGCGCTCGGCTATCAGGGCTGGATAGGTTGCGAATACCGGCCGCGCGGCGACACCGCCGCCGGGCTCGGCTGGCTGAAGCCTTACCGCTAACGTCGCACGCCGACACCAGGAAAACGATTTTATAACAATGAAACGCACCCGTATCGCCACGCGGCGATCGCGGTGCCCAACGCTTACCCAACGAAAGGCTTTTTTCATGTCTACCTCTCTGCTGTTGCTGATTGCCGTACTCGGCGTGGTGCTGCTGTTATTGATGGTGATTAAGGCGAAGGTGCAACCCTTTGTCGCGCTGTTGGTGGTCAGTCTGCTGGTGGCGTTGGCCAGCGGCATTCCGACCGGTGAAGTGATGAAAGTGATGACCGCCGGGATGGGCGGCGTGCTCGGCTCGGTAACCATCATCATCGGTCTGGGGGCGATGCTTGGGCGCATGATCGAACACTCGGGCGGCGCCGAGTCGCTGGCGCAACGCTTCAGCCAGGGGCTGGGGCCGAAACATACCGTCGCCGCGCTGACCCTCGCCGCATTTATCCTCGGCATTCCGGTCTTCTTCGACGTCGGCTTTATCATTCTGGCGCCGATTATTTACGGCTTCGCCAAGGTCGCCAAAGTGTCGCCGCTGAAGTTCGGCCTGCCGATGGCCGGCGTGATGTTGACGGTACATGTCGCGCTGCCGCCGCACCCCGGCCCGGTCGCCGCCGCCGGCCTGCTCAACGCCGACATCGGTTGGCTGACCATCATCGGCCTCGCGATCTGTATTCCGGTCGGCGCGATCGGCTATTTCGCCGCCAACTACCTCAACCGCAAAACCTATCCGTTATCGATAGAGGTGCTGGAACAGCTGCAGCTGGCGGCGCCGGAGCCTCGGCCGGAAGGGCGAGCGCCGCTCAGCGATCGCATCAACCCGCCCGGCGCTGGCCTGGTGGCGGCGCTGATCGTCATCCCGATCGCCATCATCATGCTCGGCACCGTCTCCGCCACGCTGTTGCCGGCAGGCTCGGCGCTGCGCGATGCGCTGTCGCTGCTGGGGTCGCCGGCGGTGGCGCTGATGATAGCCCTGCTGCTGGCCTTCTACTTCCTGGCGCTGCGCCGCGGCTGGAGCCTGCAACACACCGGTGACGTAATGGGCGCCGCGCTGCCGACCGCCGCGGTGGTGATCCTGGTGACCGGCGCGGGCGGCGTGTTCGGCAAGGTGCTGGTGGAATCCGGCGTCGGCAAGGCGCTGGCGGAAGTGCTGACGGCCATCGGCCTGCCGCTGGTGCCCGCCGCGTTTATCATTTCGCTGGCGCTGCGCGCTTCGCAGGGTTCCGCCACCGTGGCGATCCTGACCACCGGCGGCCTGTTGTCGGAAGCGGTCAGCGGGTTGAATCAGCTGCAGCTGGTGCTGGTGACGCTGGCGACCTGTTTTGGCGGGCTGGGGCTTTCCCACGTCAACGACTCCGGTTTTTGGATCGTCACGCGCTATCTGGGGCTGTCGGTGGCCGATGGCCTGAAGACCTGGACGGTGCTGACCACCCTGCTCGGCCTGAGCGGCTTTCTGTTCACCTGGCTGTTGTGGCTGGCGGTGTGATTTCTCTGGCATACTGAACGCCGTTGTTTTTCATCGCCTTTCACCCTGTGCAGGAGCAGCAACATGACCGTAATCAACACCGCGCCAACGCTTATCACCGAACGCCTGCGGCTGGACGCGCACACGCTGGACGACTTCGACTCGCTGGCCGCGCTGTGGGCCGATCCGCTGGTGGTGCGCTATATCGGCGGCACGCCGCGCGACCGGGAAGACTCCTGGGGGCGCCTGATGCGCTACGTCGGCCACTGGGCGCTGTTGGGATACGGGTATTGGGCGGTGCGTGACAAACAGAGCGGCGAGTATCTCGGCAGCATCGGCTTCTCCAACTTCCTGCGCGACATCACCCCGGCGCTCGACGCGCCGGAAATGGGCTGGACGCTGGTGAGCTCGGCGCACGGCAAAGGCTACGCCACCGAGGCGCTGCGGGCGGCGCTGGCCTGGGGTAAAACGCACCTGCCCGGCAAGCAAACCGTCTGCATCATCTCACCGGAGAACCAGGCTTCGCTGGCGCTGGCGAAAAAAGTCGGCTTTAGCGAAAGCCACCGCAGCGAGTATCACCAGAGCCCGATCGTCGTGATGCATTGCCCGCTTTGAATGCCTAAGCGCGTTGCGCCGCCAACGCCGTCTGGATGAAGTTGTCCCGCAGCGCATCGGCGCGCTGCGGATCCCAGGCGATACCGACCTGCCACTCCGTTTCCTCGCCGCTCAGCGGTAAAATGTCGATGCCGGCCGGCGCGATATGCGTGATGCTGTGCGGCAGCAGCGCGACACCGACGCCGGCGGCAACCAGCGCCAGCAACGTCTGGATATCGCCGGCCTGCTGCACCACGTTCGGCGTCAACCGGTGGGCGGCGATAAACCGCAGCGACTGATCGCTCAGCCCGCGCCCGCGTTTGGGAGTCAGCTGCAACAGCGGCAGCTGATTGAAACGCGCCATCAGATCGTCGGCGCGCAGCGCCAGCGCGCCTGGCGCGGCCAGCACCAACCGATCGCTCAGCAATGCCACGCCGCACAGCGGCGTATTGACCGGCAAGCGCACGAACCCCGCCTGCAACTCTCCCTGCAGCAACAGCTGATACTGGCGTTCCGACGGCAAGTCCTCCAGTCCGATCGCCACTTCGGGAAACCGTTGGCGAAAGGCCGCCACCAGCTGCGGCGCCAGATGAAAGCTGGAAAGGCCAAATCCCAGCGCCAGCCGCCCCGCTTCCCCGAGCGCCACCCGCCGCGCGCGCCGCTGAAACTGCTGGTACTGCTCCACCAGCGCCTGCGCTTCCGGGTAGAGCCGCTGCCCGCCGGCGGTGAGCTCCGCCCCCTGTCGGCCACGCTCAAACAATCGAACGCCGAGCTGGGTTTCCAGCGCCTGAATTTGCTTGCTCAGCGCCGGTTGGCTGATGCATAGCCAGCTCGCCGCCTGCCGATAGTTGCCCTGTTCAGCCAGCGCCACCAGGGCGCGCAGTTGTTTTATATCCATTCCATTAGGTTATCAAATAGGGAATTTAATTGATTATACAGTAATCAAACCACCTGCTGTAATCAACGCAGACCCTAATCGGAGAGACACCATGACCATCTCATTACGCGCCGCCACGGTGCAATTCCAGCATCGCGCCAACGATAAGAATTACAACCTGTCGACTATCGAGCGCTTTATCGCTCAGGCGGCCGAGCAGCAGGTACAGCTGCTGGCCTTCCCGGAAATGTGTATCACCGGCTATTGGCACGTGCGCCATCTGTCCGCCGCCGAAGTGCGGGCGCTGGCGGAACCGATCGCGTCCAGCCCTTCGCTGGCGCGCATTCGCCCGCTGGCTGAGCGTTACAATATGGCGATCGGCGTCGGGCTGATCGAACTGGGCGACGACGGCCGTTGCTACAACGCCTACGCCGTATGCCTGCCGGACGGCGCGCTGCATGTGCACCGTAAACTGCACGCCTTCGAACACCCGGCTATCGCCAGCGGCGATCGCTATACGGTGTTCGACACTCCCTGGGGCGTGCGCGTGGGCGTATTGATCTGTTGGGACAACAATCTGGTGGAGAATGTGCGCGCGACGGCGCTGCTGGGCGCGGAGGTGTTGATGGCCCCGCACCAGACCGGCGGCACCCATTCGCGCAGCCCGCACGGCATGAAGCCGATCCCACAGGCGCTGTGGCAGCGGCGAGCGGAAGATCCGCAGGCGATAGAGGCCGCCTTTCGCGGCGAACACGGCCGCGGCTGGCTGATGCGCTGGCTGCCCTCGCGCGCTCATGACAACGGGCTGTTTTTGTTATTCAGCAACGGCGTGGGCCGCGATGACGATGAGGTACGCACCGGCAATGCGATGATCCTCGATCCCTACGGCCGCATCGTAGCGGAGACCTGGGCGGCGGAAGACCGGCTGGTCAGTGCCGATCTCGATCTGACGCTGATCCCGCTCAGTACCGGACGCCGCTGGATTTACGGACGCCGCCCCGAGCTGTACGGTTTACTGACCGAGCCGCAAGGCTATGAGCGCGATGCCCGCAGCGCGCGCTTTTCGACGCAGCCTACGGGGCGCAGCGGCTAATGACAGATAAAAAAAATCCGCCCGAAGGCGGATTTTTTATCCGCGCGGCAACCTGTGCCGCGCATTCACGCCCGCAGGCATGAAGAAATCTTAGAAGCGGTAGCCTACGCCAACGTTCCAGCTGCCAACGTCCACGCTGCGGATGCGGCTCTGCTCGTAGCCAACGTCCAGGGCAACGTTTTCGATTGGGTTGAACTGCAGACCTGCACCGTAGGTGAAGCCGTAGTCGCTGTTGCCACCTTTGTTACCGCCAGCCTGGGCGTTGTCGATGTTTTTGCCGTAGCCAACACCGATCACACCGTAGATGCTCGCCCAGTCGTTGAAGCGGTAAGCTGGACCTGCGGTGATGGAATCGTACTGAGATTTCTTGTAGAAACCGCTTTCAGAACGATTTTTTTCCAGGTGGGTGAAGGAGCCGATCACACCCAGTGGGTTGTTGTCGAACTCGTAACGGTATTTCAGGTTGAAACCGTTGGCCTTGTTAGCAACGCCTTGGAGATCACCCTGCGCATAGCCAGCGGATACGGTGCTCTGACCAGCGAATGCGGTACCTGCGCTAACTGCTAATACGCAAGCTGCTACTGCGGAAAGACATGCAATTTTTTTCATAACCACCTCAAACGCGTTTTATTATTAAGTACATCCATTTGTTCATGCTTTGAAAATATAACAAAAATTAGCGTGAAACTCTGCCTTGAAATGAGTGTCTAATGCTTTATATCGTGTAACAGAAGATTTCAAGAACAGTGTATCTGCTTCTTTTCGCTCTATTTTCGGCCGTATTCTACGGCTTTCTGTGACAAAAATCACCAATTTAATATCCAGATAATTCTTAAGAAAAAGCGCACTTTTTGACCAAATTCGCCACATCTCATCCGAGGATCGGCGGATTTCACCGCGATGCGCGCTTTTCTCAGACAGATTTTCGCCATTTCATTTACACTGCTCGCATCCCCGTTTCGACCGTTTTCTCAAGGCTGAGGAACGGCGCAAAAAAGGCCCGTTAAGGATGTCGTTATCTACTTCCGGCAGAGCGCCCTCCGCGCTGCTGCCCATCTGTCTGTTAATCATCGCCATGGTGTCTATCCAAAGCGGTGCCTCGTTGGCCAAAAGCCTGTTCCCGATCGTGGGCGCGGAAGGCATTACGACGCTGCGTCTTTTCATCGGCACCCTGATTCTGTTCATTATCTTCCGCCCGTGGCGTATGCGCATCGTCGCCGGCAGCCGCTTGCCGCTGCTGATTTACGGCCTGTCGCTCGGCGCGATGAACTACCTGTTCTACCTGTCGCTGCGCACCGTGCCGCTCGGCATCGCCGTGGCGCTGGAGTTTACCGGCCCGTTGGCGGTGGCCATGTTCTCGTCGCGGCGGCCGATCGACTTTCTCTGGGTGGCGCTGGCGATCGCCGGGTTGTGGTTCCTGTTGCCGCTCGGCCACGGCGTAGGCGGGATCGATCCGTTCGGCGCCGCCTGTGCACTCGGCGCTGGCGCCTGCTGGGCGGTCTATATCATTTTCGGCCAAAAAGCCGGCGGCGATCACGGCCCCGGCACGGTGGCGCTCGGTTCGTTGATCGCTGCGCTGGTGTTCTGCCCGATCGGCGCCTGGCAAACCGGCAGCGTGCTGTTCAACCTCGATATTCTGCCGGTCGCGCTGGCGGTGGCGATCCTCTCCACCGCGCTGCCTTATTCGCTGGAGATCATCGCGCTGCCCAAAATTCCGGCGCGCACTTTCGGCACCTTAATGAGCCTGGAGCCGGCGATGGCGGCGCTGTCCGGCATGCTGTTCCTCGGCGAACACCTAAGCGGCGTGCAATGGTTGGCGCTGGCGGCGATTATCGCCGCCTCCATGGGTTCCGCCCTGACCATTCGCCCCAAACCGCGCCTCGAAAGCCTTTCCTGATCGCCTGACTCGCCTGCCGTCCGCAACGCCGGAATGCAGGCGGGTTAACTGTTTTCCTCGTGACAAATCGGCATACTTCCCCTTAGCCTGTATCGCAGGTTCTTTGGACTTTCGCTCACATGGAGAATAACAGTGATTCACAACAGCCTTTTCAACCCACGCTTCGGCCGCGGACTCGCGCCGGCGCTGGTTTCAACCCTGACCGAGTTGCGCCGATGCGACCTGCCCGAACTGGCGCTGGGCCATCACCCGATCGACGGCGACAACATCTTTATGGACGTGATGACGCTGACCACCGTACCTACGGCGGAAAAGCGCGCCGAAATGCATCAGGAGTACATCGCGCTGCATCTGCTGATCAGCGGCGAAGAACGCATCGAATACGGCCTGGCGGGCGACTGGCATCGCGAACATCCGCATGCAGAAAATAGCGATCTGCTGCTGCTGGACATCAAACGCCACCCGCAAACGCTGCACATGACGCACGGCATGTTCGCGATCTTTTTCCAGATGGAACCGCATAAGACCGGCTGCCTGTGGCAGCGGCCGCAGCACATCAAGAAAGCGGTGGTGAGGATCCATCACCGCCTGCTGCTGTGAGCCTGCGGCAGCGTCCGTAGAAAATCGGCGGCCTGGCGGGGAGAGCGCAAGCGCTTGAAACGGCCCCCTATATCGGTACGGGCCATCTCCGCCAGGTATTTTCGCCGGTTCTTCGAGTAAGTGCGGATCGTCCACAGCACGATCGACTCGCGGCTAAAGAAGGAACGGCGGAAACTTTCCCGATTGCCGGTGCCCGGCCACAGCTCGCTTTTGCTGGCCGCGCGGCGGTACGCGCGGCGCACGGCCTGCCACAGCGTGCGGCAGAAACCGTAGTCCAGCCACAGGATATAATCGACTTCGCGCCACTTGATCGGTTGCGTGCGGCTGTAGTTGCCGTCCAGCACCCAGCCTCCTCCCGCTTCGGCCAGCGTCTGCTCAAGCCGCGCCAGAAACGCGCCATCGGGCGTCCCCTGCCACTCGGGCCGCCAATAGAGTCTGTCCATCTCGATATAGGGAACGTCAAGACGTTCCGCCAGTTGACGCGCCAGGGTGCTTTTACCGCTGCCGCTGGTGCCGACGACGTTAATTTTCATCACTCGCCAATAAAGACTGGGATAATTTCCATACTTTAGCCGTATCAATTACGCCTATCAATCTGAATAGGCTTGGCATTAACACCACGATAACAAAGTGGATATTTAACCAAACCTGCGCGTCCGCATAAAATAAGATAACGGGGATAAATTGTCACTGACAAAAATAATAATAAAAAACAAAATAACAATAAAATTCATAAAATTACACAATAGACAAAAACCAAATAAAAATATTGCCATTAGGCCCCTCCTATTTGTGCAATAGCCATTTTCGTGCGGCAAAAATAAACATCCCTGCTATAATTAATCCCGTAACGAAATAGGACAACGACTAATCAAGAGGATATCTGATATGAGTACCGCTAAACTGGTGAAAACGAAATCTTCTGATCTGCTGTATACCCGTAACGATCTGGACGAAAAAGTTAAACTGGCCGCCATCAAGGCGCTGAACCATCAGGTCGTGCAATTCATCGATCTTTCGTTGATCACCAAACAGGCGCACTGGAACATGCGCGGCGCGAACTTCATCGCGGTCCACGAAATGCTGGACGGCTTCCGTACCGCCATCATCGAGCATCAGGACACCTTCGCCGAACGCGTGGTGCAACTGGGCGGCGTGGCGCTGGGCACCGTACAGGTGGTCAACGATCGCACGCCGCTGAAAAGCTACCCGACCAATATCCACAGCGTGCAAGAGCACCTGAAAGCGCTGGCCGATCGCTACGGCGCGGTCGCGAATGACATCCGCAAAGCCATTACCGAAGTGGAAGACGAAGACACCGCCGATATGTTCACCGCCGCCTCGCGCGATCTGGACAAGTTCCTGTGGTTCATCGAATCCAATATCGAATAACGCGAAAGCGTTGCAGATCGCCCGTCGTTCCGGGCAGCGCAGGCTGGGCTTTGCCCGGCCTGTTTTCTTTTGCGCAACCGTTGCATTGTACAAAAAACGGCCCATATTAAACGGTAGGATTTCCTTGTCAGGAGGTGATGATGGCCAGCGGCTGGGCGGCGGACGGCGCCGTACAAGATCAGATTGATTCCACCATCGACGATGCGGTGCAGCGCGCGCGTGAAGCGCTCGGGCACGGCGAGAGCGAACGCTATTGCCAGGAATGCGGAGAACCGATCCCCGAGGCGCGCCGCAAGGCGCTGAAGGGCGTGCGTTTTTGCGTCGCCTGCCAGGCCGAACAAGACAAAAAACACGCGGCCACCAGCCTGTACAACCGACGCGGCAGCAAAGACAGCCAGTTGCGTTAGCATTATCTGCTCCCCTTTTGCCCCTCTCGCAGTCACCCTTGCACCGTCAATGGATCATGAAAGTTAGAGTTAGTTATCAATATTGAAGCAAAAACGTTAAAGAACGGTTGTTTCACAGCCAAAATTTGGTTAATGATAGCCCCGTGCACCAAGATAATTCTTACGCACCATTTCGGTGCCTCATTGTGGTGCATAACCATAACAATTCGCCGTCATGGCACAACATCACGCAGTAACTCTTTGTTTTTATATTAGTTGAAAACATGGCACGATTTTTTCATGGCACCAACTGCAATATAAAAAATGGGTAATCCGCAACCTGTACAGGAATTCCTCTCATGAAGTCGATTTTTAAAGTCTCCCTGGCCGCACTCTCTCTGGCCTTTGCCGTAAGTTCCCACGCAGCAGACAAACTGGTGGTCGCCACCGACACCGCTTTCGTTCCTTTTGAGTTCAAGCAAGGCGACAAATACGTCGGCTTCGACATCGACCTGTGGGCCGCGGTCGCCAAAGAGCTGAAGTTGGACTACACCCTGAAACCGATGGACTTCGGCGGCATCATTCCGGCGCTGCAGACCAAAAACGTCGATCTGGCGCTGGCCGGCATCACCATCACCGATGAGCGCAAGAAAGCCATCGATTTCTCCGACGGCTACTACAAGAGCGGCCTGCTGGTGATGGTCAACGCCGACAACAACAGCGTGAAAAGCATCGACGATCTGAACGGCAAAGTGGTGGCGGTGAAGAGCGGCACCGGCTCGGTGGATTATGCCAAGCAGCACATCAAAACCAAGGATCTGCGTCAGTTCCCTAACATCGACAACGCCTACATGGAACTGGGCACCAAGCGCGCCGACGCGGTGCTGCACGACACGCCAAACATCCTATACTTCATTAAGACGGCCGGCGCCGGCAAGTTCAAAACCGTCGGCGATTCGCTGGAAGCGCAGCAGTATGGCATCGCCTTCCCTAAAGGCAGCGACGAGCTGCGCGAGAAGGTGAACGGCGCGCTGAAAACGCTGCGCGAGAACGGCACCTATAACGAGATTTACAAGAAGTGGTTCGGCACCGAACCTAAGTAAGCTGTGAATTTGGCAAGCGATTAACTTAAGCACAGGGGGCGCTTAACCCCCTGCGCTTTGTTGTATCTGATACCCACGTTTGGGATCACCGGGAGAAATATCATGCAGTTCGACTGGAGCGCCATCTGGCCCGCCATTCCTATCTTGTTAGAGGGCGCCAAAATGACCCTGTGGATTTCGGTCCTCGGTCTGATTGGCGGCCTGATCATCGGCCTCGTCGCCGGCTTTGCCCGCACCTACGGCGGTTGGATCGCCAACCACATCGCGTTGGTGTTTATCGAAGTGATCCGCGGCACGCCGATCGTGGTGCAGGTGATGTTCATCTACTTCGCCTTGCCGATGGCGTTCACCGATTTGCGCATCGATCCTTTCACCGCGGCGGTGGTGACCATCATGATCAACTCCGGCGCCTACATCGCGGAAATCACCCGCGGCGCGGTGCTGTCTATCCATAACGGTTTCCGCGAGGCCGGCCTGGCGCTCGGCCTGTCGCGCCGCGAAACCATCCGCTACGTCATTATGCCGCTGGCGCTGCGCCGCATGCTGCCGCCGCTGGGCAACCAGTGGATCATCAGCATCAAAGACACCTCGCTGTTCATCGTAATCGGCGTGGCGGAGCTGACCCGTCAGGGTCAGGAAATTATTGCCGGTAACTTCCGCGCGCTGGAAATCTGGAGCGCCGTGGCGGTTATCTATCTGATTATTACCCTGGTGCTGAGCTTCGTGCTGCGTCGTCTGGAAAGAAGGATGAAAATCCTGTGATTGAATTTAAAAACGTCTCCAAGCATTTTGGCCAAACCCAGGTGCTGCACAACATCGATTTGAAGATCGACAAAGGCGAAGTGGTGGTGATCATCGGGCCGTCCGGCTCCGGCAAATCCACCCTGCTGCGCTGCATCAACAAGCTGGAAGAAGTCACCAGCGGCGATCTGATCGTCGACGGCCTGAAAGCCAACGATCCGAAAGTGGACGATCGGCTGATCCGCCAGGAAGCCGGCATGGTGTTCCAGCAGTTCTATCTGTTCCCGCACCTGACGGCGCTGGAAAACGTCGCCTTCGGCCCGATCCGCGTACGCGGCGCGAAGAAGTCCGATGCGGAAAAGCTGGCGCGCGAACTGCTGGCCAAGGTCGGCCTGGCGGAGCGCGCCCACCATTACCCGTCCGAACTGTCGGGCGGCCAGCAGCAGCGCGTGGCGATCGCGCGCGCGCTGGCGGTGAAGCCGAAAATGATGCTGTTCGACGAGCCGACCTCCGCGCTCGATCCGGAGCTGCGCCATGAAGTGCTGAAGGTGATGCAGGATCTGGCCGAGGAAGGCATGACGATGGTCATCGTTACCCATGAAGTCGGCTTTGCCGAAAAAGTGGCGTCGCGCCTGATCTTTATCGACAAGGGCCGGATTGCCGAAGACGGCAACCCGCACGATCTGATCAATCATCCGCCAAGCCCGCGTCTGCAGGAGTTCCTGCAGCACGTGTCCTGATCCTGGCGGTTTAACGGCGGGCGCACCACGCGCCCGCCGCTTTCATTCCGCACGCTCTCCCACGCCCCGTCGCGCCACCTTTCCTACTATATTCATTGTTTTTCATCGTATTGCTTTTACATCCGCCGATCAAAGAACGCCAAAGAGAGGAACCATGCCGCCAAACGCAGACTCCCGACGAGGTTCTCATCTGCGAGAACACCTGCTTTTCCTGCTGCTGTTGCTGACCCTGAACGTCTTCGCACCACCGGCGCTGGCGCAAAATGCGCCGCCCGCGCCCGCCGACAAGAGCGAGCAGCAGAAAGCCGCCTACGCCGCGCTGGCCAATCTGCTGCAAGACGACAAAGCGCGCGCGGAACTCATCAACCACCTGAAACAGACCGCCGGCGACGCCCCCGCCGCCGCGCCGGCAACGCCGGAGGAATCGACGCCCGCTACGCTGAGCGACAGCCTGAACTCGCTGGCGCAGGAAGGCATCGGCACCTTTAACCAGAAGCTCGGCGCGCTGCAAAAGCTGATCGATTCCGGCCCGAAGCGCGTTTTCAATCCCGCCGGCTTTTTCCGCGCGCTGGGCTACTTTCTGCTGACGGTGGCGGTCACCTTTGCGCTGTTCCACCTGATCCGGCGGTTGATCGCGCCGCTGTACAAACGCATGGGCAGTTGGGGACACAATGCGCGGCTACAGCGCGGCCCGTGGTATAAACGCCCCGCCGCCATTCTCGGCGCTTTCGCCATCGATCTGCTGGTGCTGCTGCTGGCGCTGGCGGCGGGCAATCTGTTCGCCCGCCACGTCCACGCCGACAGCGCCACCATTCTGCGGCTGCAGACCCTGTTTCTCAGCGCCTTCGCGGTGATTGAATTTTTCAAGGCGGTGCTGCGGCTGATTTTCGCCCCCCGCTTCGACTATCTGCGCCCCT
Organism: Serratia sp. PGPR-27; assembly: GCF_022678525.1. Taxonomy (NCBI): domain Bacteria; kingdom Pseudomonadati; phylum Pseudomonadota; class Gammaproteobacteria; order Enterobacterales; family Yersiniaceae; genus Serratia; species Serratia sp. PGPR-27. Next base: position 34,604 of record NZ_JALBYS010000010.1, read on the forward strand.
TCCCCTTCAGCGACCGGAGCGCGCACTACTGGAACACCCGCCTCGCCTGGCTCAGCGGCCTGATCGGCTACGGCCTGATGGTGGTGGTGCCGGTGGTGGCGGTACAGATAAGCTACCCGGCCGCCGCCACCGTCAACCTGGTGGTGATGCTGGCGCTGACGCTGTACGCCATTTGGCTGATCCTGCACAACCGCAAGCCGATACAGCAACAGATCAACCAGCTGGCCGAGCGGTCGATGGCGTTTTTCAGCGTGATCCTGCGCGGGCTGGGGCATATCTGGCATCTGTTGGCGATCGCCTATTTTCTGGTGTTGTTCGTGCTGTCCCAGTTCGACATCGGCAACAGCCTGCGCTTTATGATGAGCGCCACGGTGAAAAGCCTGTTGGTGGTCGGCGTCGGCGCGCTGCTGTCCGGCATGCTGACCCGCTGGATTTTCCGCCGCATTTCACTGCCGACCGACGTCAATCTGCGCTACCCGATGCTCGAGCGGCGCATCAACTCCTACATCCCCAACGGGTTGAAGATACTGCGGGTGATGGTGGTGCTGGCGGTGACGCTGTTTCTGCTCGATGCCTGGCATCTGATCAACCTGTATCAATGGGCGGGCAGCGAAAATGGCCAGCGGACGCTCGGCGGGCTGGTGCATATCCTGCTGATCCTGTTGATTGCCGTGTTCAGCTGGACGCTGATGGCCAGCATCATCGAGCACCGTCTGGCGCTGGAGCTGAGCAACGGCGTGCGGCCGAGCGCGCGCGAACGCACGCTGCTGACGCTGTTTCGCAACGTGCTGGCTATCGTTATCAGCACCATTACCGTGATGATCGTGCTGTCGCAGGTGGGATTGAACATCGCGCCGCTGCTGGCGGGCGCCGGCGCGCTGGGGCTGGCCATCAGCTTCGGCGCCCAGACGCTGGTGAAAGACGTGATTACCGGCGTGTTCATCCAGTTCGAAAACGGCATGAACACCGGCGAGTACGTGACCGTCAGCGGCATCACCGGCACCGTGGAGCGCATGACCATCCGCTCGATCGGCCTGCGCGACGACTACGGCGTCTACCACATAGTGCCATACTCCTCGATCACCACGCTGGCCAACTATGCGCGTGAGTTCGGGGTATACCGCGCCAACTACACCGTCAGCCGCGACGAGGACATCGATCGGGTCAATGAGGTGCTGCATCAGGCCGTCGCGGCGCTGAAGCAGGATGAACAGGTGAAGCATTTCCTGATTGGCGAGCCGGTCTTCAACGGCGTGGTGGCGCTGGGAGACCGCTCGTTCACCACCCGCGTGACGGTGCGCACACAGGCGCTGAAACAGTGGGTGGTGCAATACGCCCTCGATCGGCTGGTGAAAATCCATTTCGATCGGGCCGGCATCGGCATGCCGCAGCAGGCGATGCAGATCTCCCGCGCGCCGCAGCCGCATGAAGAGCCGCCGCCTGCCGCGAGCTGAGGCTAACGCCCCTGGCCGCAAGGATGGGCGGCCAGGAAGGCCGCCACGTCCCGCCGGTAGGCGTCGTATTGCACCGAGCGCGGGGCAAACAGGCCCACCACGTTGATCAGCCACGGATGGCGGGCGAACAGCGGTTTGATCATCACGTGGTCTGCTTCGTCGATGCGCGTCACCGTCAGCAGCGAGGCCGGGATCGTTTGCCGATACACGCGCTCGGTTTCGTCCGCGTCCACGTTGACGTCGCGCCCGCCCAGGATCAGGTGCACCGGCGTGGCGAAATGCCGCAATCCCGCCGTCGCGTCGCTGGCCATGTTGGCGCGGATAAAACGCCAGCGGTCGGCGCTCAATGCGGCGGCGCCGGACTCGCGACGGTACTGCGCGTAGCCGTCCGGTTGCTCGAGCAGGGTCTGGATATGGCGCCAATGCGCCTCGCGCGCCAGGATCTGCGCTTCATCGTCCCCTGCCGCCGCCATCGCCGCCCGGGTGTTATAGCGCCCTTGCCGCAGCCAATTGATCGCCGGCGAGAGTGCAAGAGTGAAAGCAATGTCAGGGCGTAAACGCGCCACCTCCGGCATCACCCATCCCGCCTGGCTGGCGCCCCACAGCCCCACGCAGCGCGCATCGAAGCGCCCGTCCCGTCTGGCCCAGTCGATGATATCAGCGGTTTCCCGCGCGCGATCCGCCATGGTCTGATGCAGCCAGTTGCCGCTGGAGCCGCCTACGCCCGGCTTGTCGAAGGATAAAACCGCATAGCCCTGCTGCGCTATCGCCTCCCAAATGCCGTAATAGCCTTCGTCGCGGCTGGCGTTGGCCGGCCCATCGCCGTGTATGAACACCACCACGCCAGGCTTAACCGGCGCATGTTCCGGCAGCACCAGCGTGCCGCTCAGCCGGTTGCCGCCGGCGGTCACCGTGACCGGTTCGGTGACAAAGCGAAAGTCGTTGACGTAAATCACCCAGCCAAGCGCCGCCAAAACCAGCGCCACGAGGCACAGCCCTATTTTGCGCACATCGCCTCCCCGTTGCGTTTCTCCATCAATACCCAATCGGCCTGGCCGAACAGCCCCCCCAGCAAGGCGTAGTGCTCTTCGCGCCGTACCAGAAAACCGCAGCGCCGGTACAGGCGCTGCGCATCGACATTGCGCCGGCTGACGTGCAGACTCAGACGCCGGCCTGCGCCCTGTTCGGCGGCATAGTCGTTCATCCACTGCAGCAGCCGCCTGCCCACCCCTTTACCGCGCTGACTCTCCGCCACCGCCAGGTAAGAGAGATACAGCTCATCGGCCGCCGGAGTATGCTGCAATACCGCCATTTGCAGATACATGCGCCAAACGTTCAGCCAGCCATAGCGGCGACACAGCCGCCAAATCGGCAAGGCGCGCGGGCGCAGCCCGCCGTCGCCCTCTGCCGCGGCCACATTGAGGGCAAAAGCCGCCACCACCTGTTCATCCTGTTTCACCACGAAGCTGCGCTCCCGGCTGCCGCTTTGCTGCCAACACCACAGCCGATAAAACAGACGCCACTGCCGGCGGGCGCTCAAACGGCGCGCGCGCTGGAACTTGTCGCAGAACGCGGCGTAGATCAACGCCGCCGTTTGCAGGCGGTCAGCGTCGCGATACGGCTCAATGTGCAGCATATCCACCTCGACTAGGGATGCCGGTAGAGCAGTTGTTCCAACAGCCGCACCGGCGTGGTCTCCTCCGGCGCAGGCGACGCAAAGATCGCCTGCCGCCAGGCCTGGCTTTCGATCACGTCCAGCACCAGCTGCGCGAGCGGTAACGGCGCTATCGCCGCCGCGATTTCACCGGTTTGCTGAGCCTCGGCGATCACCGTCGCCAGCGCCTCAATCAACTGCCGCTGGTTGGCGCTGAACGGCTCGGCCAACGCCGGGTTGCGCGCCACCTCCGCCACGATCTCCGCCGACAGCTGAACATTGGCCGGTTCGGCGACAAAGGCATGATAGGCGGTGAAAAAAATCGACAGCGCCTGTTTCGGCCGCTTTCTGTCGGCCAATAATCCGGCGGCGAACTCGGCGAATACGCCGTTTTCCAGCAGCGCGATCTCGACGATCAGCGCCTCCTTGCCGGAAAAATGGTTATAGAGGTTGCCCACGCTGACGCCCGCCGCCTGTGCGATATCCCGCATGCTGGTCTGGTGAAATCCCTGATGGGTAAAGCTATGCAGCGCGGCCTCGACAATCTTTTCTCGGTTTCCCATCGTCAGTTCCCGAAACGGTGAAGGGGGCGCCTGGCGCCATAAATTGATATTAATTAATGAACGAACGTTCGTTCACATCAAGTCTAGCATAGACCGGTAAAATTGAACCGCGGCTCAACGGCGCAGGAATCGGTGGGGGGAGGCAAACGCCGCCCCGTTTTCAGAGGCGGCGTCCGGCAGACTCAGTGCAGCGCATCGCCCTGCTTCACCGAGGTAAAGGCCTGCATCAGCTTCACGACGTCATGCATGCCGATATTGACCTGGTTAATCACTTCTCCGGCGTCATGGGTCAATGCCACACCGCCGCCGGCCTGTTCCACGCAGGTCGCCATGCCGGCGATCGCCGCCGCCACGCCTTGCTGGATAGACTTGGTCATGCGTTCGATCTCGGTCGCCGCCTTGCGCGACTGTTCCGCCAGCGTGCGCACCTCGTTGGCCACCACCGCAAAACCGCGCCCGTGCTCACCGGCGTGGGCAGCTTCGATGGAGGCGTTAATCGCCAGCAGGTTGGTTTGGGAGGCGATTTTACGAATGGCTTCGACAATGGTGCCGATCTGCTGCGAACACTTGCCGAGCTCGGTGACCACGTCCGAGGTTTCGCGCGCCGCCGCTTCGACCTGCTGCATGCCCTTCACCGCCTGCTGCACGATGACCGCGCCCTGCGCCGCCTGCCGGTCGGTATCCAGCGACAGATAATGCGCGTTGCGCACCATCTCTTCTTCGTGTTGCTGCTGTTGCATCAATCGGGTGATGTCCTGAGCAATTTTCACCACTTTCACCACCTGGCCATCATTGTCGAGGATCGGGTTGTAACTGGCCTCCAGCCATACCCGTTCGCCGCGCCGGTTGATGCGTTCAAAACGCCCGGTGATGAACTCGCCGCGCGCCAGACGCTGCCAGTGCCGCCGATAGTCGTCGGAAGCGGCGAACGCCGGCGGGCACAGCACCGCATGCGACTGCCCGCACGCCTCATCCAGCCGATAGCCCATCAGCGCCAGCATATTGTCGTTGGCGCTGACAATGGTGCCCTGCGGCGTGAAAGCAATCATCGCCATCGATCGATTCAGCGCCGCCAGCAGGCTGCGGTGTTCCTGCGCCTGGGTCACTCGCTCGGTCACTTCGCTGGCGATCTTGACGATTTCCACCACCTTACCCTGTTTATTCAGCACCGGCGCATAGGTGCCCTGCAGCCATACCGTCTCGCCGTTTTTCGCGATGCGTTTTAGGGTGTCCGTGATGGGTTGCCCCTTATTCAGCGTCTCCCAATGCTTGCGGTACAACGGGCTGGCGACATAGTTCGGATCGCAGAAAATACGGTGATGCCGGCCAATCACGTCATCGCGTTGAAATCCCAGCGTGTTGAGGAAGAGATCGTTGGCGCGCAAGACCGTGCCGTCGGGCGAGAATACGATCATGGGAACGGCGTGTTCTATCGCGCCCAGCTCGGCGCCTTTGTGGGTAGTTAACTGACTGAATCGTAACAGCATAAGGTGTAGTCCTTGTGGCAGATGATGGCGCTTTTCTTATTTTGTCTGGCCACATGCCGCGCCCACACGCAGACGTGCCATCGCGGAAGGTACGGGCAGCGCCGAACCTTCTGGTTATTGCTCTTAACCGGATTAAATTTATTTATTCAGTAAAGTAATTATTCGAATTTAAATAAACCAATAACCTAAGATTTTTATTATTAAATGCGTAATGAGAATAACGTAAGTGATGAAAATTGAAAGGTAAAATGCGGATTTTTGTCGGCGCCGGCAGGATAACCGGCGCCGTTGAGCTAACACATCGCCTCTTACGCGACCAGCGGCTCCGGCTCAACCACCGTGCCGTTGAGCATGATTTCCGGCACATAGCGCAGTTCATTGAGCAAACTTTGATGGTCCTGCCCCAAGAGCAGGATGACGCTGTCCGCGGCATCCAGACGGTGGTCATCATTGTTATCGACAATGAGGTAGCTGCTGTTTTGCTCGCCGAGAACGCTGCTGACCCCGACCTTGGCGCTCAATGCTCCAGGCTGACCGAGATCGAGCAACGCGGCCAACAGCTGGCTGGCGCTGCTGCCCTGTTCGGCCGTCAGGGCGCCGATTCTCGCCTCCACGCCTTGCGCATCGCTGACGCCATAATCCGCCAGCTTCCCGCCGCCGGCCCCCTGAGCGATCCGCAGACCTGAAAGCACATCGTCGATGCTGCCCTGCGTCAGCGAAAAGTCTTTTAACGTCACGCCTGACGCCGCCGTGCTGCTCTGCAGCGTAACGTGGCTTTTCCCTGCGCCGGCGACGATCGTCGTGTCTCCCTGCACGTTAAATTGATCGCTGCCTCCTCCGCCTTTGACCAACAGCTGTTCGCCCTGTAGCCCAAGATCTTCCAGCAGCGGCGCCAATTTGGCCTGCGCGCCACCACTTAACGGCAGCAAGCCCAACATTTGAATGATCGTGCCGTCACCGCTGCCGCCATGAGAGGACGTCAGGGTGAACCCATTACCGGCAAAGGCCGAAGCGTCAACCTGGCGGACCTGAGTGTACCCCTCCGTTAGCGTCAGGTTGAAATTCGCGCCGCCGGACAACGTAATGTCTTGCACCTGATCATTTTGCCCCGTCAGCGTCAAGGCGCCATTTCCCCAGCCGCCGGTGTTAATGGCAACCAATGTCAATGGATTTTCATCGCCATGCGAGTCAAGCGCCAATGAGCCGGCATTACCGCGCCCGGAGAACAACAGGTCGAAACGATCGGTGGCATTCTCAAGGAAGGCTATCTCCAGCTGGCTGTCCGCATGATCACCGATGCCGCTGATTTCAAGGCGCGCCGCATCGGCATTGGCGTTGATCACCTTGACGTTATCCGCCCGCCCGGACAGCAACAATCCCTCACGGCCAAGCGCCTGCGCCGCCCGGCTCTGCACGACCGTCCCTCCGTCCGTTCCCTCTACGGTGGCGTTGCCGCTCAGCACCCCGTAGTCAAACACATGAGCGCTCGTCGCCAGCGCTTTCGTGCTGTAACCGTTCCAACCGATTTGCGTCAGCGTAGCTTCCGCCTGGCCGATGTAACCCGCCATATCTATCTGTTCGAAATGACTGAAATTGGCGGCATTGCTGCTCACCGTACTGATGCGCACGCCAAAAAGATCGAGCGTCGAGGTCATTTTGACGATCAGGTTGGCGGACAAAATATCGTGCCCGTCACCGCCATCGGCGCTGAATATCCACCCCACATGATTGGCGCCGCCATCGGCATTGCCTCCCCACAGCAGGCTGTCATTGCCGTTGTTCAGAGAAAAGTGCCCTTGGGCGGCGGCGAGATCGGCCTGCGAAGTGAGCTGCACCCGATCGTCGCCATGGGTGCCATGCACTGTCACATTGGCATTGTTTACCGTCATCTCCACCCCATACCGAGCCGCAGGGTTATTATGCAGCCGGATATCCGCCGCAGCGTCGCCATTGACGATCAGGTAAGAAAGCTGCGAGGCATAGCTCAGGTCAACCGTAACGTCCGCGTCAGCATCCAGGAACACCCTGAACAGCACGGCGGTTTCCGCATTGCTCAGCGTATGGTGAGCATGCGTATTCACCGTACCCGACGCGTTGCCGCCGCCCTCGCTGGTGGCGAGAGAAGCAGTCGTTTTATACGCCAGGCTGGCGCCGACATCACGCGCGAACATCCACTGTTCATACTGAACGTCACCTGCCGGCGGCGCATTGATCAGATCGGCGATCACCGCCTGCGTGACCAGTGCCTTGTCGCCGCCCAACGCCCGATAGTGTTCCAACTGCTGTTCATCCGCCGCCCGGCCATGCACCGCCTGATAGACGTGCTGAATAAAGTCGTCCCCCTGCAAACCACCGATCTGCGCCTGAAATTCCGGCGTCGCCAGAAGGGCCGAGACCAATTCGGTATAGCTCAAGGTGCCGGAGGCCAGCGTTTTGCTCCAATTGTCCAGCGAGACGCTGTCCACCGCCCGCTCGGGCAATGCACGGAACAGCGCCGCTATCTGCTCCAGATACTCGGTCGCCGGCAGTTCGCCCGGTGAATATTCCTGGCCCGCCGCATTGAAATGCTGTTGAGCCGCCGCATCTTCCGGCGCCACCACCCCGCGCAACTGCGCGATCATATCCACCAGCAGATCGCCGCGCGTCGCGCCTTCCGCCAGCCGTTGCTGGTAAGCGGCCAGTTCAGGCGCCGTCGGCGGCCGTTCGAATCCCTGTGCGAACAGATGCAAAATGAAGTCATGATCGGAAAGATCGTTAAGCGGCAGGGTGGCAATCTTGCTCTGCGCCAACGCAGCCAGATCGCCCCCCTGATTGAGCAGCTTGCCGTCATGCGCAATTTCATCGGTCTGCCAGGGCGCTCGCAGCAGATAAAACATCGCCTGCGCGTCGCCGCTTCCGCCGGCGGCATCGGCGGCCGTGCCGGGGTACAAACCTTCAGCAATGCGCTGATCGAGCGCATCACGCTGCGCCAGCATCACCGGATCGTCCCCCAGATAGTTGAAGAGGTCGATGACGACGCTGGCGACAGCGCTGTTGAAATGCCCCTGTTGCAGTAAGGCATTGATGTAATCCGGATCGGGAGCGGTATTGTAAACGGAGAAATAAACCTGGCTGAGAATGTCGTATTCGCTTTGGCCGCTCATCCAACCGGCATCGGGTTGGCTCATTAAAATGCTGGCCATATAGGCGGGCGGCTGGCTGCCGATATCAAATGCGCTGTCGTAGTAATCGATTTCCGCCGCCGTCGGCAAACGCCCGAAAATGCCGATGATTAAGGCGCCGACCTCTTGTTGCGTAGCTAAAGGAATCATAATAAATCCCGTCAGTGTAATGGACTAAGTTCGCGGCATGGCTGCGCCGCGGCCTGTCTCCTACATCGCGAAGAGAGACATTGCACACTGCCTGGAGGGGTTTTTATAGGTATGACTACAGTTAAGAAATGCTGATGCGATAAGTCAATAAAACGGGGAAAACCGATCCTCGGTATGGGACTTTGCTCCCATACCGAAGCACCTGAAGACCTAGCGCCAGCGTTCGGCTGCCCAGGCGGCCTGTTGCTCGGCGTCGTGGAAGGTCCAGGCGACGAAGCGGCTGATCTTCTGCCCTTGCGCCATCTCGATGGTGCGCACCTCGGCCGCCCCCGCCACTTTCAACGCATGGTAGATGGCCGGCAACGTGGTGTTTTTCGAGATGAGCGAGGTGAACCACAGGCAGTTGTTGGCCTTGCCGACGCTCTCTGCCACCATCTTGCGCACAAAGGCTTCTTCACCGCCTTCGCACCACAGCTCGTTGTTCTTGCCGCCGAAGTTTTGCACCGGCTTGTCGGCCACTTCCCCTTTGCCCAGTTTATGCAGCTTGCGGCGGGTGCTGGCGCGCGCTTCCTGCTCGGACGCGTGGAACGGCGGGTTGCACAGGGTGGCGTCGAATTTCTCGGCCGCGCCGATAATGCCGCTAAAAATCAGCTCAGGCTGTTTTTGCAGCCGCAGGCGCACGCTGTTGCGCAGCGTCGGGTTCATCTCGACGATCATCTTGGCCGAGTTGAGCGACACCGGATCGATTTCGGAGCCGGTGAAACGCCAACCGTATTCGCGCAGGCCGACGATCGGGTAAATGCAGTTGGCGCCGACGCCGACGTCGAGGATCGCCACGCCCTTGCCGCGCGGGATCTCGCCGCCGTTGCTGGTCGCCAGCAGATCCGCCAGGTGATGCAGATAGTCGGCGCGGCCGGGGATCGGCGGGCACAGATAATCAGCCGGAATATCCCAGTGTTCGATGCCGTAAAAGTGTTGCAGCAACGCACGGTTGAGCATTTTCACCGCCGCCGGATCGGCGAAGTCCACCGAGACATCGCCCCAGGCGTTCGGTTTTACGAACGGCGCCAGCGCCGGGCAGCTGGCGATCAGCGCCGGGAAGTCGTAGCGCGAACGATGACGGTTGCGCGGATGCAGGCCGCTTTTCTGCTGCGGGAAGGTTTTCTTTTTTTCCACCGTGACGGGCTCTCTTGAAGGGATTTCCGGCGCGTAAGATAACACATCCGGCCCGCAATGGCGCAGCGGCGGGAAACCCGGCACAATGAAAGCTTCATCGATTGCCGCAGGATCCCCCATGAACCGTGAATCTCGTTATTATTATGAACCCGCCGCCGGCCACGGCCTGCCGCACGATCCGCTGAACGCCATCGTCGGCCCGCGCCCCATCGGCTGGATCTCTTCCCGCAGCGCCGCCGGCTTGCGTAATCTGGCACCCTACAGCTTTTTTAACTGCTTCAACTATCGCCCGCCGATCATCGGTTTCGCCAGCACCGGCTGGAAAGACAGCGTGGCGAATATCGTGGAAACCGGCGAGTTCGTTTGGAACCTGGCGACACGCCCGCTGGCGGAAGCGATGAACCACAGTGCCATCAACCTGCCGCGCGGCGAAGATGAATTCGCCTTCGCCGGCGTCACGCCGCTGCCCGGACGCCGGGTCAAAGCCGAGCGCGTGGCCGAAAGCCCGGTGAACTTCGAATGCCGCCTGACCCAGTGCATTCAGCTGCAAACCGCCGCCGGCGAACAGGTGGAGACCTGGCTGATATTGGGCGAAGTGGTGGCGGTGCACCTCGATCCGGCGCTGCTGGACGAACACGGCGTCTACCAGACCGCCGCTGCCGAACCTATCCTGCGCGCCGGCGGCCCAACCGCCTACTATGGCATTTCCGAACAGCACCGTTTCGATCTGGCGCGCCCGACGCGCTGATCGTCTCCCCCTGTTTATGCAGAAGATGAACGGGGGAATTAACCATCAAAAAATCTGAATAAAACTGTCAACACTCTCCGATTTCATCCTGCCTGTCACTGCGCAATAATCCTCCCATCGAAAGGCAAACCCCTTTCTCCCTAATTCACTTTGACAGGAATGACCCACATGAAAACCATCAAAACTTTTGCTGCCGCTATCGCCCTGGCCACCGCTTCTTTCACCACTTTCGCCGCTGAACACGTCAGCGCCCAGGATGCCGCCCAATTCGAAAAAGCCGGCGTGATCGTCGCCAGCGGCGCAACCGACCTGAGCAGCCTGAAGTCTCAGTTGGCCGCCAAAGCCGATGCCGCAGGCGCCAGGGCTTTCACCATCACCTCCACCAGCGGCAATAACCTGATGCACGCCACCGCGGTTATCTACAAATAATCGCCGCCCCAGACGTCAAAAAGCCCGCCGGATATCACCCCGGCGGGCTTTTTTATGTTCGCGTACGTCAGCGCTGAATGGGCACAACAGCGAATTTCTTGCCGCCCCGCATTATCATCCCCCCACGAGTAAACGAACCGGAAAATTCTGTCGCAAACAGGCAGAAACCCTGTATTCAATGGGGATTGCGGGGGGCTTGCACACACATTTTTTTACCTGCCCATGGCTGGACTAACAGGAGAGGATGATTATCATGTTACGCAGACTACAGATGCAGAGAGCGTTGTATGCAACATATCATTGAAGGTTTCCTCAGTTTCCAGAAAGAGATTTTCCCACAGCGTAAGGAACTGTTTCGCAGCCTTGCCTCCAGCCAAAATCCTAAAGCGCTTTTCATCTCCTGTTCTGACAGCCGTCTGGTGCCCGAGCTGGTGACGCAGCAAGAACCTGGGCAACTGTTCGTTATCCGCAACGCCGGCAACATCGTTCCTTCCTTTGGCCCGGAGCCGGGCGGGGTTTCTGCCACCATCGAGTACGCGGTGGTGGCATTGGGTGTTACTGATATCGTGATTTGTGGCCACTCAAACTGTGGCGCCATGAAGGCTATCGCGTCCTGCCAGTGCCTCGACCCCATGCCTGCGGTAGCTCACTGGCTGCACTATGCGGATGCGGCCAAAGCAGTGGTCGAGAAGAAAACCTGGAATAGCGAAACAGACAAAGTTAACGCTATGGTGGAAGAGAACGTTATTGCTCAGCTAAATAATATCAAAACCCATCCTTCTGTGGCGGTGGGTCTGCGCAACAGCGGGCTGCGCCTGCACGGCTGGGTGTACGATATCGAAAGCGGCGAAATTCGCACGCTGGATAGAAACACCAAGAGCTTCGTGTCTTTGGCCGATAATCCCGACGTGTATTTCGAATAAAATCACGCCTGGTTTTAACCATTAAATAAAATCCACGCTTCCGCGTGGATTTTACTGTCAGCCTTAAACCAAACGCGCCTCTATCGCCGCAGCGAAGTCGCGGCACATCCGTTCGTCACCGTCGGCGTTGTCTGCCAATACCGTCTCGCCATCCACCACCCGAATATGCGCCTGCAAATCGAAATCCGCCGGCGGCTGCGGGCGTGCAGCGGCGGCGGCCATCGTCTGCTGCGCCTCATGCCACGCCTGCGCCACCGTCTGGTTGCAGGCCTGCGCCAGATAGTCCGGATTAAACCCTTCGCCGGTCAGGCTGCGCAGCGTGTCGTCGTGGCTGACGCTGTTGCCCGGCAACCAGTAGTGTTGCGCCAGATCCGGGCCAATGGCCGGGTTGTCCGTCAGATAACCGTCGCGCTGCAGGAAGAAGTGACGGGTTTGCTCCACCGCCATCATCGCCAGCAAATAACCCTGATAGGAACAGGCGGACTCCAGCGACAGCAGGTGCGGGATCGCCAACGTCGGGCGCGGGCTGCCGCTGATGCCGAGGATCTTCTGCTCAACCTCACGCGCCAGCGCGGTGATGGCTTCCGGCGTGCGCTGCTCGTCATCCCACTGATACAGCGCCCACTCGAAGTACGGCACCAGCAGGATATGGCGTTCGTTGAACGCGCGCATCGGCTGGCGCGCCGCGATGCCGGCTTCGATCAGCGCATCGGGCACCGCTTCGCCGGCGGCGTTTTTCGCATAGCGTTTCAGCCAATCGGCGTCGTCCAGCAGGCTGTCGCAGAACATCGACTGGGTTTCGGCATAGGCCATCGAAGTCGGCGGGAACTCCTGCGAGAAGCACGGCGCATTCTGGCGAATGTTGGCGAAGTGCGCCGCATGGCCGCCCTCGTGGAACAGGGTGTTGAGCCCGTAAGCGCCGCTGCCCACCTGCCCCGGCTGCGCCAGGCTGGTGAAGTTGATGCGCGCGGGCACCCATTCCCCCTGGCGTACAAACGGCGGCACCGGGCCGTGCATGAAGCCGTTCTCATACTTGCCTTTGCGCACCAGCAGATCGAGATTCATCTCCGCGCCGCCAAAACCGATGTGCAGGCGTTTGAAGCTGTCGACCCAGCGTTCCAACGAACGGGAAAACGGGAAGTAAGGATCCAGTTGGCGGGTGACGTCGCCGGCGCTGGCGAAGCGGACGTTCCATGGCTCCAGCGCCTGGCTGCCCTTCTCGGCCGCCAGCTGCTGCAGGCTGCGCGCGTTGGCCTCGCGGGTTTCCCGCTCGAAACGATCCAGAATGGCGAACAGCTGCTCCGGCGTCATGCGCTCGGTTTTGTTCACCTTGTAGTCGAAATAGTTGCGATAGCCCATCTGGCGCGCAAAGCGGTTGCGCAGGCCGATCAGCTCCGGCAGGCCGTTATGCAGCAGCCATTGCTCCAGATCGCGCAGCGCCTGCTGCGAGCTACGGCGATAGTCTTCGTTCGGGTTGGTCGCCTGATTGGTCAACAGCTCGCCGAGCGAAGCCGCCACGCGCTGGCCGTCGGCGTTCAGATGGGTGACCTGATAGCCCTTGCGGCGCGAGTAGAGATCGGATTCGGCGTGGATGATCTGATCCAACAGCGCCTGCGCCTGCGGGTCTTCAATGGCGTTGCAGTCGAAAAAGCGCAGCCAACCTTGCAGGCCGTGGATCAGCGCATCGCGCTGCGCCTCCTGCGGCAACGCTTCCAATCCGGCCAGCAGAGTGCGGATCTCCGCCAGCCGGCGCGGTTCGGCGATAAAGCGCTTATAGGCGCTTTCCGCGGCGGAAAAGCGCGCCGAGACGTCTTCACCGCCGGTGCCCATGTAGTTTTGCCAGAACAGCTCTTCTTTGGCGCGGTGTACGTCGAGGTAATCCTGGTTCAATTGATTGAAGTAATCGAGAGCCTGTTGCATAACCGTCCTTCTCAGCCGATGAGGAAATATCCCAGTATAGTCGCGCTTAGGCCTGATGCAGGCGTTTCAGCCCCTGCTCCAGCGTCTCGCTCTCGCCGGCGGCCACCAGGCAACAGGCGACCTGCCGCTGGATGGCCTGCGGGATCGCCACCTCGCCCGCCAGGCAGCGCTCGGTCCAGCGCGCGGTGGTTTCCGCGTCTTTCGCCGCCGGCAAGAGCGGCGTTTCATCCGGCAAGGTGCGCTCCAGCAAGATGCGCTGTTCGCCGCCGACGATGTGGTGAATTTGCGGGCAGCGCAGCGGGTTGGCGTAAGCTTCGCCTTCCGTGCCGTGCATCAACAGCCCGCGGGCGCCGATCTGACGGAAAAACGACGCCACCCGGCCGACATACTCCGGGTGTGAGACACTGGCGAGGCGCAGCGCATCCTGTTCGCCGAACGGCGTCGCCAGCTTGGCCAACGTATGGGCGCTGTTACGCACCCCCATGCGCCAACGCAGCCCGAGCTGCCGCGCCAGCGGCACCGACAGCGTGGAAACCGGCATGAATACCGCCTCGCCGTTATCGAGACGCTGTTGGGCGTGAGCGGTCTGTTCCGACCATGGCAGCCCAAGCGCGCGGAAAATCTCGGCGCTGGTCACGCGGGTGCTGTCGTCCAGTACGCCATGCACCACCACCGGCAGGCCCACTTTCGCCAGCAGCAGCGCCAGCAGCGGCGTCAGGTTGGCCTGCTTGCGCGCGCCGTTGTAGCTCGGCAGCACCACCGGCAATGGCCTCCCCTGCGGCGCCTGCAACGGCAAGACCTGCTGTTGCATCGCCTGGTAAAAACCCAGCATCTCTTCTTCGGCTTCGCCCTTGATACGCAGCGCGATCAGAATGCCGCCCAACTCCAGCTCGGGGACCTCCCCGGCCAGCATCGCCTGATACAGCTCAAAGGCGGTCTGTCGATCCAGATCGCGCGCATGGTTTTTGCCGCGGCCTATTTCTTTGATAATTTTGGTGTAATCCATCCGAAGGTTCCCTCAGCCCACTCTTCGGTTAGCATACCCTATCCGCGCCGCCGCTCAACCTCCGCCGCCAGTCGCTGCTGCGCTTCATCGCCATCGCGCAGCCCGGCGATCACCCCGCCGGCATCCTCGGCGCTGCGGTTTTGGCTCATTTTCCATTTGCCTTCGCGCCGGGTGACGGCGATCTCAATACCGACGATGCCTTTAAGCTGTGCGGCGATGTAGTTGGCCGGCGCATCCTCGATCCGCCAGGGTTCAGGACGCCGCCCTTCCTGCTGCGCAGTGAGATCGATCAGTTGGCGGCGCAGCCAGGCCGGGTCGTCCGTCACCGTCGGCACGCCATGCAGTTGCACCACGCTGTAATTCCAGGTCGGCACCACCTTGCCGGTCTGGCGCTTGCTCGGGTACCAGCCGGGCGACACATAGCCCCCCTGGCCCTGAAAAATCACCAGACATTCCGCCGCCTGTTGCAACCGTCGCCAGTGCTCGTTGGCGCGCGACAGGTGCGCCCGCAGCCGGATCTGCCCCTGTTCGACATCGGCCAGAAACGGCAGCGGATCGGCCGTCAATCCCTGCTCGCCGTGGCTGACCAACAGCCCCAGCGGGTGGGCGCGCACCAACGCCAGTTGGGCATCCAGATCGTCTTCGCGAAATGCGGCGGGTTGAAACATCAGTGTGGCTCCTTATCGCTCTCTCATGATGTCGACAGTAAAGCACCCGCCGGCGGCCTACTTAAGATCCGCTTTCTGAGTATTTCGAGTGATCCGGTTTAACAAGATCAGGGCGACGCCCATCGCCACCAAATTACAGAGCATCGCGCCGGCAAAGGCCTGCGCATAGCGTTCCGCCGCGCCGCCGCTCGCCAACAGCGGCACAAAACCGACGCCGCTGACCACGATGCCCAGCGCGCCCCCCACCTGCTGCACGGTGGCCACCAGACCCGCCGCCATGCCCGCCTGCCGCTCCGGCGCCAAACCGAGCACCAGATTCAGCAGCGGCGTCATGCTCAACGCCTGGCCGAATCCCAACACCACCAACCCCGGCAGCAGCCGCAGCGGATGCGCCAGCGCCCCGCCCCACAGCGCCTGCGCCATCAATAGCGCCAACCCGGCGGCGTAAATCGCCACGCCCACGCTCAGCACGCCGTTGCCCCAACGCAACGTCAGCCGGGGCGCCAGCATCGAGGCCAGCATAAAGGCCGCGCTGGCCGGGGCGAACAGGCTGCCCGCCTGAAAAGGCGTCAGCCCCGCCCCCGCCTGCAGCAGCAGCGCGAAGCACAAGAAAAACGAGGAAGCGGTGGCATAAATCGCCAGCACCACCGCCATACCCGGCGCGAAGCCCGCCTGGCGGAACAGCGCCGGATCGAGCACCGCATCATCACCGCGCTGCGCCAGGCGGCGTTCCCAACGCAGGAAGCCCCACAGCGTCAGCAGCGCCAATGCCAACATCGGCGCGATCCACCACGGCCAACCGCGCGCCGGGCCTTCCAGCAACGGCAGCAGCAACAGCGACAGGCCGGCCGCCGCCAGCCACAGGCCGACGCCGTCCAGCCGCTGCGCCTGCGCCACCCGCGATTCGGGAATGCGCCGCGCCGCCCACAGCGCCAGCGCGCCGATAGGCAAATTGATCAAAAAGATCATGCGCCAGCCGCTGCCGAACAGGTTGGCCTCAATGATAAATCCGCCGAGGATCTGGCCGAAGATTGCCGCCAACCCCAGTGTCATGCCCAGCCAGGCGAAAGCGCGCCGCCGCTGTTGCGGCGCGTACAGCACCCGCATCAAGGCGTAAATTTGCGGGAACAACAGCGCCGCCGCCGCCCCCTGCAGGATACGCGCGGCGATCAGCAGGCTGAGCGATCCCGCCAGTCCGCACAACAGGGAACTCAGCGTGAATCCCAGCATGCCGAGGCTGAACAGACGCCGACGCCCGAAGCGATCGCCCAGACGCCCACCGGCGATCAACAGCACCCCAAACGCCAGTTCATAACCGGCGACGATCAAACCGATACCGGCGAAATCGGCGGCGAACTGTTGCTGGATCACCGGCGCCGCCACGTTGACCACAAACAGATCGAACACCGTGACGAAACCGCCCAACAGCAGCACCGGCAGGCCGGGCAATCCCCGCCGTTCAACAGATAATGAATGTTCCATACCACCTCCAGAGATTATGATGGTCGCAGTATGGAATAGCGTTTAAACTGTTACTATATAGCCATTTATACTATTACTGACAGCAACAGGACGGCCGACATGCCCCCACGCACCCTCGAACGCACCCGCCACGAACTGGGGGATTTTCTGCGGCAAAAGCGAGAACAACTGTCGCCGGAGGCAGTCGGCTTGCCGAGCGGCAGCGGCAGCCGCCGCCGCACGCCGGGCTTGCGGCGCGAGGAGGTGGCGGCGCTGGCCGGCGTCGGCCTCACCTGGTACACCTGGCTGGAGCAAGGCAGGGAAATCAATGCGTCGGTGACGTTTTTGGAAAATCTGGCGCGGGTGCTGCAGCTCGATGCCGCCGGCCGCTACCACCTGTTTTTATTGGCGCATCAGCGCCCGCCGGTGCCGGTCGGCCATCAGTGGTGCCAGGTTTCGCCGTTGGTGCGGCGCCTGCTGGACGACCTGACGCTGCGGCCGGCCTACGTCATGAACCTCAGTTGGGACATCATCGCCTGGAATCCGGCGGCGCAGCGGCTGTTCGCCATCGGCGAGCGCCCGGCGCAAGAGCGCAACATGTTGTGGATGCTGTTTGCCGATCCGCAGCTCAATGCGCGCCTGCTGGAGTGGCGGGCGCAGGCGCCGCAAATCCTGGCCAGCTTCCGCCGCGACTACGCCCGTGCGCCGGAGGATGAGGTGATGCGCCAACGGGTACAGGCGCTGGAGCAGGTATCGCCGCAGTTCCGCCAGCTCTGGCGGCAGCATGATATTCACGGACGTTGCCAGGGGCGGCGCAGCTTCACCCTCCCGGAGATCGGCCCGGTCACCTTTGACCACGCCTCTTTCATCGTCGACGAAGAGAACCATCTGCGGCTGGTGATGTACAGCGCGCTGCCGGACGAACCGGCCAGCGCGGCGTTTGAAGCGCTGCTGCGCGAGGATTAACGACGGCTGTCGAAAATGAGTTTGCAGGCCAGCCCGGCGAACACGCCGCTCAGCAGGTAGTTCGGCCAGCGGGCGCTGAAGCGACGGCCGGCGAAACGGCTTTTCATGCCGCTGACCGCCAGGATCACCCCGCCGTTAATCAGCAAGCCGACCAGATTCAGCACCGTCGCCAGCGCCAGCATCTGCACTACCACCGAGCCGGCGCGCGGATCGATAAACTGCGGAAACAGCGCCAGCACGAACAGCGCCATCTTCGGGTTGAGGATGTTGGTGAACAATCCCTGACGGAAAATGCGCGCGGTCGGCACCGCCTGCAACCCGGCGGAAGCCTGCAGACTGCTGCCGGATCGCAGCGTTTTCCACGCCAGATAGAGCAGATAGGCCGCGCCCAACATTCTCACCGCATCGTAAGCCAGCGGCACCGCGACGAACAGTTGCGACAACCCCAGCGCCGCCGCCAGCGCGTGGCAGTAAGTGCCGAGCTGAATGCCCGCCAGCGAAGCGAAACCGGCGCGCCGCCCCTGGCTGACGCTGCGCGAAGCGATCAGCAGCATATCCGGGCCGGGGGTCAGCGCCAGCGCCACGCAGGCGCCGGAAAACAACAACAGCGTTGCGGCATCAATCATGAATCACCTGATAAGAAGACGGACGGGGATGGAGCCTCCATCATAGCGACGCCGACGTGGCTTGTCAGCGCCGCTCGCGTCAGATCACCCACAAATCGAGGTACTCGTTGACCGGCATCTGCGCCAGCCGCTGCCGATCCAGCGACACCTCGAGAATGCGCTGCTGCTGCAGGGCCGGGAACTGGCGCGCTAGGTTGGTTTTGAACTTCTCGATCAGCAGCGGGATGCCCTCTTCGCGCCGCCGCGCATGGCCGATAGGATACTCCACCGCCACCTCATCCAGACGGCTGCCGTCGGCGAACTCCACCGTCAGCGCATTGGCGATCGAGCGTTTTTCCGGATCGTGATAATCGCGCGTGAAGGCGGGATCTTCATGGCAGTGGATCTTGCCGCGCAATGCGTCGATGCGCGGATCCTCGGCCACCCGATCCTCGTAATCGGCCGCCGTCAGCCGGCCGAACAGCAGCGGGATCGCCACCATATACTGAATGCAGTGATCGCGATCCGCCGGGTTATCCAGCGGCCCTTGCTTGTCGATAATGCGCAGGCAGGCCTCGTGGGTGCGGATGCTCACCCTGGCGATATCGGCGGCGGTTTTGCCGGCGGCCTGCATCTGGCGGTGCAGCGTCATGGCCGCCTCCACGGCGGTCTGGGCATGGAACTCCGCCGGGAACGAAATTTTAAACAGCACATTCTCCATCACATACGCGCCGTACGGCCGCTGGAAGCGGAAAGGTTTGCCGTTGAACGAGACGTCGTAGAACCCCCAGGTCGGCGCCGTGAGCGCCGAGGGATAGCCCATCTCGCCGGTGGCGGCCATCAGCGCCAGCCGCACTGCGCGCGCGGTCGCATCCCCCGCCGCCCAGGATTTGCGGGTGCCGGCGTTCGGCGCATGGCGATAAGTGCGCAGCGACTGCCCGTCCACCCACGCCAGCGACACCGCGTTCAGGATCGCCTCGCGGCTCAGGCCGAGCAGCTGCGCCACCACCGCGGTGGACGCCACCTTAACCAGCAGCACGTGATCCAACCCCACCCGGTTGAAGGCGTTTTCCAGCGCCAGGCAGCCCTGGATCTCGTGCGCCTTAATCATGGCGATCAGCACCTGCCGCATGGTCAGCGGCGCTTTGCCCGCCGCCACCGCCTGACGCGAGAGCCAATCGGCCACCGCCAGGATCCCGCCCAGGTTGTCCGACGGGTGGCCCCACTCCGCCGCCAGCCAGGTGTCGTTGAAATCGAGCCAGCGGATCATGGCGCCGATATTGAACGCCGCCTGCACCGGATCCAGCTGGAAGCGGGTGCCCGGCACCCGGCTGCCGTTCAGCACCTCGGCGCCCGGCACCACCGGCCCCATCAGTTTCTTGCAGGCCGGGTAGCTCAGCGCCTCCAGCCCGCAGCCGAGGGTATCGAGCAGGCAATAGTGGGCGGTGCGGTACGCCGCCGGGGTATCGACGGCCTCTTTCATCACATAATCGACGATATCGACCATTTCGCGATCGAACGGCGGACGGCCGGTGTTGGCAGACTCAAGCATCATGATCCCCAAAGGCTCCATAGTGAAAACGACACGATAACGATCGGCGCTCAGCGCTGATCCAGCGGTACGAACGCCCGCGCTTCCGGCCCGGTATAGTTGGCGGACGGGCGAATGATTTTGTTGTCCTGCCGTTGCTCGATGATGTGCGCCGACCAGCCGCTCACCCGCGCCATGACAAACAGCGGTGTGAACATTTCGGTAGGCACCCCCAGCTGGTGGTAAGACACCGCCGAGAACCAGTCAAGGTTGGGGAACATGTTTTTGGTGTCGCGCATCACGCTTTCCAGCCGGTCGGCGATGTCATACAGCTTCATCGCGCCCGCTTCCTGCGACAGGCGCAGCGCGATCTCTTTGATCACCTGATGGCGCGGATCGGAGACGGTGTACACCGGGTGCCCGAAGCCGATCACCACCTCTTTGTTGTCGATGCGGCGGCGAATGTCGGCTTCCGCTTCGTCCGGCGTTTCATAGCGCTGTTGGATCTCCAGCGATACCTCGTTGGCGCCGCCGTGCTTCGGCCCGCGCAGCGCGCCAATGGCGCCGACGATCGCCGAATAGACGTCGGATCCGGTGCCGGCGATCACCCGGCCGGCGAAGGTCGAGGCGTTGAACTCATGCTCGGCGTACAGGATCAGTGACGCATGCATTGCCTGTTCCCAGCTGGCGGAAGGCGCTGCGCCGTGCAGCAGGTGCAGGAAGTGGCCGCCGATGGAATCGTCGTCGGTCTCCGGCTGAATGCGCTCGCCGTTGTGGCTGTAGTGATACCAATAGAGCAGCATCGATCCCAACGACGCCAGCAGCCGATCGGCGATGTCGCGCGCGCCGGCTGCGCCGTGCTGCTCTTTTTCGGGCAGGGTGCAGCCGAGGGCCGAAACGCCGGTGCGCATCACGTCCATCGGGTGAGACGCCGCCGGCAGCGCCTCCAGCACCGTGCGCACGCTGGCGGGCAGGCCGCGCAGCGCTTTGAGACGGTGTTTATAGGCCTGCAGCTCGTCGCGGTTGGGCAACTTGCCGTGGATCAGCAGATGGGCGACCTCTTCAAACTCGCAGTGGCGCGCGAGATCGAGAATGTCGTAACCGCGATAGTGCAGATCGTTGCCGCTGCGTCCTACGGAACACAGCGCGGTATTCCCGGCGGGCACGCCGGATAACGCCACGGATTTTTTCGGCTTAACGCCAGTCGGGCTTTGCGGGGGGATCGCTTGGCTCATACTGTCCTCATTTGGCTTCTGCGTGAATGGCGCTTATTCGTCGCGTTGGCGAGCGAACAGAGCGTCGAGTTTCTCTTCGAACAAATAGTAGTTGATGCTTTCATACAGCTCGTTGCGGGTCTGCATGGTGTCGATGACGCTTTTCTGCGTGCCCTCTTCGCGCAGGGCGCGGTACACCCGCTCCGCCGCCCGATTCATCGCCCGGAAGGCCGACAGCGGATACAGCGCCATATCCACCCGGGCGCTGCGCAGCTCGTCGGTGGTGAACAGCGGCGTCGCGCCGAATTCGGTGATGTTGGCGAGGATCGGCACCTGCGTCGCTTCGGCGAAGCGGCGGTACATGCCCAGTTCGGTGATCGCTTCCGGGAACAGCATGTCGGCCCCGGCCGCCACGTAAGCCTGAGCGCGCTCGATGGCCGCCTCCAGCCCCTCCACCGCCAGCGCATCGGTGCGCGCCATGATCACGAAGTCCGGATCGCTGCGCGCATCCACCGCCGCCTTGATGCGATCCACCATCTCTTCGGTGGAAACGATGGCCTTATTGGGCCGATGGCCGCAGCGCTTGGCGCCAACCTGATCTTCGATATGCAGCGCCGCCGCCCCGGCCTTGCTCACCGAGCGCACCGTGCGGGCGACGTTGAACGCCGATGCGCCGAAACCGCTGTCGACATCCACCAGCAGCGGCAGCGGGCAGACGTCGGTGATACGGCGAATATCGGTCAACACATCGTCCAGCGTCGAAATGCCCAGGTCCGGCAGCCCCAGCGAACCGGCCGCCACGCCGCCGCCGGAAAGATAGATGGCCTGGAACCCCGCCCGCTGGGCCAGCAGGGCATGGTTGGCGTTGATCGCGCCGGCGATTTGCAGGGGTTTCTCTTTACTCAGGGCCTGACGAAAGGCGAGCCCGGGTGAGCGCAGCGTCATGACGTTCTCTCCGATTAGCTAGATGGAACAGACAGAGCAAGGGGCGGGCCAGGTTGCACTTTGGCGGGGAAAAAATTAAAAGCGATAAAAATAAGTGAGTTATAAAATTCGCGTCGCCATTGGGCAGACCAAGCGATAAAAAACGTTTCAGTTAACGTTTCAATCGCGGTTTCACTCGGCATGTTTGAAACATGACTGAAACAAGGCTACACCTAATGCAGCCACTTTCATTCGGTAACCCACCATGAGCGATCACATCACGCCGTCCCGCACGCCGGACAAACCGGTGATCTGGACCGTCTCCATCACTCGCCTGTTCGATCTGTTCCGGGATATCAGCCTCGAGTTCGACCATCTGGCGGTCATCACCCCGATCCGCCTCGGCTTTGAGGAGGCGGTGCAGCATATCCGCGCTCGCCTGGCGACCGAGCCTTGCGACGCCATTATCGCCGCCGGCTCCAACGGCGCCTACCTGAAAAGCCGCCTGTCGGTGCCGGTCATTTTGGTCAAACCCGGCGGCTTCGACCTGCTGCAGGCGCTGAGCAAGGCGCGCAGAACCGCCGATCGAATCGGCGTCATCACCTACAAAACGCCGCTGCCCGCGCTGCTGGAGTTCCAGCAAACCTTCGATCTGCCGCTGGAGCAGCGCAGCTACGTCACCGAAGAGGACGCGCGCGGCCAGATCGCCGAGCTGAAAGCCGCCGGCATTCAGGCGGTGGTCGGCGCCGGCCTCATCAGCGATCTGGCGGAAGAGGCCGGGCTCACCGCCATTTTTCTCTATTCCGCCGCCACCCTGCGCGCCGCCTTCAGCGACGCGCTGGACGTGACGCGCCTGATGCTGGGCGGCGCCAAACGCGGCGGCGACTACGCCGCGCGCAATACCCTGCAGCCGCGCTATGGACTGAGCGATTTACAGGGCGATTCCCCGCAGATGGAGCAGACGCGGCGCACCATCATGCTGTACGCCCGATCGCCGGCGGCGGTGTTGATCGAAGGCGAAACCGGCACCGGCAAAGAGCTGGCGGCGCAGGCGATCCACCGCGAATACTTTTCCCGGCGCGGCGCGACGCCGCCGTTCGTCGCCATCAACTGCGGCGCCATCGCCGAATCGCTGCTGGAGGCGGAACTGTTCGGCTATGAGGAAGGCGCCTTTACCGGCTCACGGCGCGGCGGCCGACGCGGGCTGTTGGAAACCGCCAACGGCGGCACCCTGTTTCTGGATGAGATCGGCGAAATGCCGCTGCACCTGCAAACCCGGCTGCTGCGGGCGCTGGAAGAGAAAACCATCACGCGGGTCGGCGGGCAACAGCCGGTGGCGGTCGATTTTCGCGTTATCAGCGCCACCCACAATCGCCTGGAGCAGGCGATTCAACACGGCGATTTTCGCGCCGATCTGTTCTACCGTCTGAGCGCCCTGCGGCTGCAGCTGCCGCCGTTGCGGGCGCGTGGCGACGATATTGCGATGCTGGCGGAACACTTTCTGAAACAGTCGCTGGCGGCGCTCGACGTGCCGCTGACGGAGCCGCTGCGCACCGCCCTGGCCGGCTGTTACGCCGCACTGAGTCATTACGCCTGGCCCGGCAACCTGCGCGAGCTGCGCAACATGATGGAGCGGGTGGCGCTGATGCTGAGCACCGGCGCTGCGCCGAGCGGCGAGACCCTGCAGTGGCTGCTGCCGGAGCTGGCGGTGGCGCCGCCGCCCGAGACGCAGGCGGCGCCCGTCTCCGCCCACGAAGCCCTGGCGCGGTGCGGAGGCGACCACGCCGCCGCCGCCCGGTTGCTCGGGATCAGCCGCACCACTTTATGGCGCCGGCTGAAAAAACCGCGCTGAGCATCAGCCGGCGCGCCGGCCGTCCGAGGCCGGCAGCAGCCGCGCTCGCCGCTCGCCCAGCAGGTTCATGCCCGCCGCCGCCAGCAGGATGATCGCCGCGCCCAGCAGCTGCCACACAGACAGCCGGTGACCAAACGCCAGGCGATCCACCAGCATGGCGGCGATCGGGTAGATGAACGACAGCGAGCCGATCAGATTGGTGGGCAGCTTCTGCAGGGCGCCGTACATCAACACGTACATCAGGCCGGTGTGCAGCACGCCGAGCGTCGCCAACATCCCCCACTGCCCCACGCTGGCCGAAACGTGGAAATCCACCAGCGGCAACAGCATCACCGCCCCCACCGTCACCTGGATCAGCGCAATAAGATGCGGCGGCGTGCCCTTCAGCCGCTTGGCCGCCAGCGCCATCAGGGCGTAGAAAAACGCCGCGCCGAGCGCCAGCGCGATGCCCGCCAGATAATGACTCTGCTCCCCCGCCTGCCGCGGCTGCGCCAGCACCACCAGCATCATGCCGCCGAACGCCAGCCCCAGCCACAGCAGCTTGCGGGCGGTCAGCCGTTCCCCCAGAAACAGCGCCCCCAGCCCCACCAGCATAAACGGCTGGGTGTTGTACACCGCGGTAGCGATGGAGATAGACGCATAGGAATAGGCGGCGAACAGCAGCAGCCAGTTGATCACCAGCGCGACGCCGCCGGCGATCGCCAGCAGCAGCGTGGCGCGCGTCAGCGCATCGCGTCGCAGCTGCCCCAATACGCCGCACACCGCCAGCAGCGTCAGCGCGCCTACCGCGCAGCGCCAAAACACCACGTTGATAACCGGCTGGCCGGACATCAACACAAACCAGCCAATAGAGCCGGAAATCAACATCGCCGCCGCCATCTCCAGCGATCCGCGTTTTATCTCTGCATTCATTCTGCGTTCCTCGAAGCTTGCCCAGAGACATAGCTTGCGGCTTCGCCGGGCGGCTTTCCATAGCATAAAAAAGGCAGATATGCTTAACTGCCTTTTTCTCGCAGCTATAATAAATAAAATACCTAACGGAGGCGTTATGGATGATATCGATCGCCAAATCCTGACCATTCTGGCGGACGATGCGCGCGCATCGTTGAAGACGCTGAGCGCGCAGGTGGGCCTGTCGTCGCCGAGCACGTCGGAAAGACTGCGACGGCTGGAGGAAAGCGGCGTGATCCAGGGCTATACCCTGAACGTCAATCTGCAGGCGGTGGGCTACGCCTTCGAGTCGCTGGTGCGCATCAAGCCGCTGCCGGGCATGCTGAAGAAGGTCGAGCAGCTGATTCAGGCGATCCCGGAAGTGGTCGAATGCGATAAGGTGACCGGCGAAGACTGCTTTATCGTGCGGCTGGTGGCGCACTCGATGGAACAGCTCGACCACACCCTCGATCGGCTGGCCGAGCATGCGCAGAGCAACACCTCGATCGTGAAAACCACGCCGGTCAAGCGCCGCCTGCCGCCGCTGCTTTGATTAACGCCGCCGCTTGCGGGCGAACGGGTTGCCGCGCTTCTTCTCTTTTTTGGCCGCGTCGGCGGCGGATTTCAGCGCCGCCAGATGCGCCTTGTCGGCCTCCGGCACCGTGCGCTGCTCGATCGGGAACACCGGCAGCGACGCCAACAGCCGCGAACCGTAATTTTTGGTCAGCAACCGGCGATCGTAGATCACGATCTCGCCGTAGCATTGGTTGCTGCGGATCAGACGGCCGACCTGCTGGATCAGGTTGAACGAGGCGCTCGGCAGGCTCTGCACTTCGAACGGATAGCGCTTCAGCGATTTCAGCCACTCGCCTTCGGTGATGATCACCGGGCTGTCGATCGGCGGGAACGCGATTTTGTGAATATGCACCTGGGTCAACAGTTCGCCTTTCAAATCCAGCCCTTCGGCGAACGATTGCAGCCCCACCAGCACGCTGGCGACGCCCTTCTCCACCCGCTTGCGGTGCTCTTCCACCAGCCGGTAGCGCGGCTGGTCACCCTGCACCAGCAGCATCAGCCGCAGATCGGTCACGTAGCTGAGGAAAGTCTGCATCGCCCGGTGGCTGCTGAACAGGATCAGCATGCCTTTGTGCTTGCCGCTCGCCTGCTCGGCGCGGAAAAACCGCGCCATTTCCTCAAGGTGCTCCGCCTCATTGGCGAGCGCCGGTTCGTAGCGCATCTGCGGAATGACAATCTTGCCCTGTTCGACGTGATTGAACGGCGATGAGAGCGTTTCGAAGCGATCGCCGGCCTTCTCGCTCAGCCCGCTCATCTCCTGCAAACGCGCGAAGCTGTTCAGTGAACGCAGCGTGGCCGAGGTGACCACCACGTGCGGCACCTTGCGCCACAGCAGCTTCTCCAGCTGATCGCTGACGCGGATGCCGACGCAGTGCAAATACAGATGGGTGACGTTATCGCGCAGTTCGCGCGTGACCCATTTGGAGATCGGCGCGTTGGACGACTTGTCGAGCGCCGCCAGCCGCCACAGCTTGCTCATCGCTTCCAGATAGCCCAGCGTGCGGCTCATCTGCAGGATGGCGCGGTGCAGGCGCATGATGTCGTGCTTGCCGGTCTGCTCAGTAAGATCGTTAAGCACGAACTCCGCCAGCCCGCGCAATGCATCGGTCAGTTTAAACAGCCGCGCGCAGCTCTCCACCATCTCCGCCGGCAGCTCGCCCATTTCAAAACGGTGCTCGGCGGCCACGCTGTCGCCGGGCAGGTAGGCGCTGACCTGATGCTCGAAGATCTGCACCAGTTCGCGCAGCTCCTCGCAATGGTTTTTCAGCCGTTCGCTGTTGGCCAGCCCCGGCGGATTCTTCGGCCGGTACTGCGTCATGCACTGTTCGACCTGGCGCACGATCATGTCCAGCTGCAGGTTGGTCGACAGCGCGGTGATTTCGCCGTCGATCTCCAGCGCGTCGCGCGCCACCTCCGGCAAATGGTGGCCTTCGTCCAGCACCAGCAGCAACTCTTTCGGGTTCGGCAGCACCGATTCCGTCTCCAGCGCCGCCATCACCAGCGCGTGGTTGGCCACCACCACGTCGGCGCTCTCGATCTCTTTGCGGGCGATATAGAACGGGCATTCGCGAATGTAGTGACAGTTGCGCCCCAGGCAGTTGGCCTTGTCGGTGCTCAGCTTGGCCCACAGCGGATCGTCGATGCTCTGCTGATAGTGATCGCGCAGCCCATCCCACTCAAAGCGGGCCAGCGCCTTGGTCAGTTTCTGGCACAGCGCCTGCTCTTCGCCGCTGGACGGCGCCAGCTCGTCGTCGAGGAACAGCGTCAGATCGCCCTGTTGACTGACGTCGGTGCTCATCGCCGCCAGGTTGCGCGGGCAGACGTAACGCCCGCGGCCAAAGGCGCCGGTAAATTTCAGATCGGGGATAATCTTCTTCAGCAGCGGCAAATCCTTGCTGTAAATCTGATCCTGCAGCGCCACGTTGGCGGTGCTCACCACCAGCGGCTTGCTCTCCGCCCGCCCGACGGCGATGCCCGGGATCAGGTAAGACAGCGTTTTGCCGACGCCGGTCGGCGCCTCGATCGCCAGATGGCGCGGGTAGTCGCCGGCCAGCGTCTTGGCCACCTCGGCGATCATCTGGCGCTGGGGCGCGCGGGAAATAAAATCCGGTATTTGCTGCTGCAGGGCTTTGTACCACTGGCCAATCTGATCTTTAACTGCGGAGGAGAGCGCCATTCAACTCTTATCTAAACGAAATGATGGCGCTATTGTCCCACAGACCGCCGACGACGTCAGCCCGAGTTACGTCTGCGGATCGATCATTGAGGCGCGCCCGCCGCCGAATGACCACTCGTCCAACTGGGTGGTGGCGATCACCACCATCACATCCTCGGGGTTCAGCCGCAGGTTTTCCGCCAGCAGCGCCGCCAGCCGCCCGTAGAAGCGCCGCTTGGTGTCGCTGTCGCGCGGCCGCCCGGCGGTGATGTAAAACAGCACGAAATCCGCGCTGCGCGGCCCACCGAGATAGTCGCGATCGTAGATAAGCTCGCCGGGGCGGTATTGATCGATCGCCTGAAACCTGTCCGCCGGCGGCACCTCGAAGGCCTCCACCAGCGCCTGATGCAGGCTGTCGGACAAGGTTTGCAGATAGTCGGCAGACTTGCCCTGATGTAGGGCGATGCGGCTAAACGGCATGGGGCACCTCCGGTTCCAGCTCGCGCAGGCGCGCCACGGCCGACGCCGCCGCGGGCCAGCCGGCGTAAAACGCCAGGTGGGTGATGAGCTCCGCCAATTGCGGGCGATCGACACCGTTGCGCTGCGCCAGCTGCAGATGAAACGGCAGTTGCTCCAGGCGGTTGAGCGCCACCAGCGCGGCGACGGTGATCAGGCTGCGCTCGCGCGGGCTCAGCTCTGGCCGCTGCCAGACATCGTCAAACAAGACGCTGTCGCTGAGCTGCGCCAGCTTGGGGGCGATCTCGCCGAACGCCTGTTGCCCGGCCTGGGATTTTGATGGCATCACACTCTCCTGTCAGTTGCGGATAGCCTTACGCTACCCGCCGCCGAGGCGAGTGAAAATCGGGATTTTCGGCACTCTCGGTTCAGAAAAACGGGAGGGTTCCCCGCCAGGCGGCGGGGCGATTTCACGGTTCCAGCGAGGCAACGCCGTCGAAATGGGCGCTCAGCAGCGCATTCAGCTCCGGCCGCCGCTCCACCCGTTCGGCAATGGCGTAAAGCCGCGGGCAGTGTTGCCGGAACCACGCGCGGCCCGGCCGCCAGTTGCACATTACCGCCACGTACAGATCCAACGCGCTGAAGCTCTTGCCGAGAAACCACGGGCCAGACGCCCCTGCGGCGGCGTTCAACTGCCGCAATAAACGCTCACGATAATCCATTACCGCGTTTTTCAGCTGTTCCGCCCCTGCCGCCTGCGGCTGCCAGCGCTGCGGATGGTCGGCATAGGTGAAGGTGGGGTAAATCTCCGCGTTGATGAACAGCAGCCAGCGCAGAAAACGCGGCAACAGCGGCGAACCGCCGGGCGGCGCCAGCTCGGCATGCGGCGCGCGATCGTGCAGCAGCAGGATAATCGCCGCACTCTCCGTCATCACTTCGTCATTGGGCAACACTAAGGTGGGCACCTGACCCAGCGGGTTCAGCGCCAACAGGCGATCGCGCTCCGGGCCGTCCTGCGTGTAATCCACCTCCTCATAGCCCCAGGGGAAAGCGGTCAACGCCAACGCGGCGGCCACGATGGTCGAACCGCAGCCCTGCGTACCGAACAAAGTATAAGTATCGTGCATGATTCCTCCCGCAGCGGAACAAGGTATCGGTAACTGTAGACCAGCCGCCGACCATCGGCTGAAGAAAAAATTCACCCTTTGCGCGACTTTTTTAATCGTTCGACATGAAAATGAATTTTTTGTCATAAATAGATCACATTACTACGGTAAAAATTCTCCGCCGCCAACAATCAGGCGGCACAGTAAAACAGCAATGCAACTGATGATAAGCGTCTTTCAATCGAATAAAGCAGGGTAACCCATGAAACGTAATCTTCTGGCCGTTATTATTCCGGCACTTTTACTTGCGCAAGCGGCACAGGCAGCAGAAATCTACAATAAAGACGGCAACAAACTCGATTTTTACGGCCGTGTGAAAGCCCTGCATTATTTCTCTGATGATGCCGGCAATGATGGTGATAAAACCTACGTCCGTATCGGCTTTAAAGGCGCGACTCAGATTAACG
This sequence comes from Serratia sp. PGPR-27, assembly GCF_022678525.1. Taxonomy (NCBI): domain Bacteria; kingdom Pseudomonadati; phylum Pseudomonadota; class Gammaproteobacteria; order Enterobacterales; family Yersiniaceae; genus Serratia; species Serratia sp. PGPR-27. The sequence continues at coordinate 64,186 of NZ_JALBYS010000010.1, forward strand.
ATATGCTGACCGGCTATGGCCAGTGGGAATATCAGATCGCCGCCAACCATTCTGAATCCGACGGCACCAAAGACACCAAAACGCGTCTGGGCTTCGCCGGTCTGAAATATAAGGACCTCGGCTCCTTCGACTACGGTCGCAACTACGGCATCATTTACGACGTTGGCGCCTGGACGGATATGATCCCTGAATTCGGCGACGATGCTTATATCAAGACCGACAACTTTATGAACGGCCGTACCAATGGCGTCGCCACCTACCGTAATAACAACTTCTTCGGTCTGGTTGACGGCCTGAAATTTGCCGTGCAGTACCAGGGCAAGAACGAAAACGACGGCCGCTCCGCCAGCAAGGCGAACGGCGACGGCTGGGGTCTCTCCTCCAGCTATGAAATCATTGACGGCCTGAGCGTGGGCGCCGCCTATGCCTCTTCCAACCGCACCGCCACGCAAAAGGCGGGCACCTTCGGTAAAGGCGACAAGGCCGATATCTGGGCCGGCGGTCTGAAATACGACAACAACAATGTCTACCTGGCCGCGACTTATTCGCAGAGCCGCAATATCGCGCCTATTTCCGGCACCGCCACCATCAATAATAACTCGACCTCCGTTAGCGGCTTCGCCAATAAAGCGGAAGGGATTGAATTGGTCGCGCAATATCAGTTCGACTTCGGTCTTCGCCCATCGCTGGGTTACGTTCAGCAGAAAGGCAAAGATATTGAAGGCATCGGCGACGTCGATCTGGTGAAATATTTCGACGTGGCGGCGACCTATTACTTCAACAAAAACATGTCCACTTATGTCGAATATAAAATCAACCAGCTTGATGACGACAACAAGCTGGGTCTGAAAAACGACGACGTCGTTGTTGTCGCCCTGACCTACCAGTTCTGATGTGATGAATGAATAACCACCACTGCAAACTTTAGCGTCACTTGATACCCAGAGTTTTATTTCGCCGGGCGGCTGCGTCCGGCTTTTTTGTTTTTATTTTCCCCGCCGGCGAATCCCCCCGCTTGCCTTGCAAAACAAACGGGTCTACATGTATAGCTTTCCCCCGAGCGGAATCAGCCATGCATAACGACGGACGCTTCGACTACCACAACGCCTTGCGCTACAGCAGCGACGAACTGGCCAACATCCTCAACCACTGTTTTGAAAACTACATCGTGCGTTTCGTGCTCGACGGGCCGACCTTCGCCGCCCGCTTCGGCGCCGAAGATCTCAGCCTGAACGACAGCCTGATCGTCACCCACCGCCATGAACCGGTGGCGGTGGCGCTGATCGCCCGCCGCGGCCAGCACAGCCGGGTTGCGGCCTTTTCCGTGCGCCCGGAGATGCGCGGTCAGGGGCTGGGCAAGGCGCTGATGCAGCGGCTGGTGGCGGATGCCCGCCAGCGCGGCGACCGTCGGCTGTCGCTGGAGGTGATCGAAGGCAACGAAGCCGCGCTGGCGCTGTACCACCGCGCCGGGCTGCGCATCGTGCGCACCCTGACCGGCCATCAGGCGCCGGCGGAAGTGCCGCCAGGCACGGCGGCGCTGCAGGCGGTCGATCCGCTGACCGTCAGCCATCGCCTGACGGCGGAAGGCGCCACCGATCTGCCCTGGTTGATCGCTCCCGAATCGCTGTTCAAGCTGCCGGGCACACCGCAAGCCTATACGCTCAATCGTCAGGCCTACGCCGTGGTGATGCCCGGCGCCGAGCACTGCTGGCTGCGCCTGATCTACGTGCCGCCGCAGCACCGCGGCCAGGGGCATGCCCGCGCCTTGCTGGCCGCCCTGCAAGCGCAGTTCGCCCCTTTGCCGCTGACCGCCAACGTTTTTGTGCCCGAGGTGGCCGCCCCCTTCTTTACGCATCTTGGCTGGCGGCAGGATCCCCTGCGCCAGTTCGAGATGGATATGCTGCTGGACAGCCCACAAAAATAAAACCGGGAGAGATAACGATGGCAGGAAAACAGGCAAGGAAACTCACCCTCGGCGCGGCGGTTGGCATCGCGCTGCTGACGTTGGCCGGTTGCGCGCAGCCGCCGCACACCGACGCCCAAGCCCAGCAGCGGCTGGCGGATCAGTCGGTGCTGGCGGTGAACTGGTTCCAACAGTCCGGTGAATACCAGGCGCTGGCCCACCAAGCGTTCAACAGCGCGCAACGCGCCTTCGATCGGGCCAGGGCCGCGCCGGGCCGCAAAAAGGCGGTAGTGGTCGATCTGGATGAAACCATGCTGGACAACAGCGCCTACTCCGCCTGGCAGGCGCAGCAGGGCCAGCCGTATGACGGCGCCACCTGGGCCCAATGGACGCAGGCCGAACAGGCCGGCGCGGTGCCGGGGGCAGTGTCGTTCGCCCGCTACGTTAACGCCCACCAGGGGACGATGTTCTACGTCTCGAACCGCAAGCAGAGCGAATACGCCGCCACGGTGGCCAACATGCAGAAGCTCGGTTTCACCGGCATGTCGGATAAAACCGTCTTGCTCAGTACCGACACGTCCAATAAGCAGGCGCGCTTCGACGCCATCAAACAAGCCGGCTATGACATCGTGGTGTACGCGGGCGACAACCTGAACGACTTCGGCGCCGCGACCTACCACCAGGATAATGCGCAGCGCCGGGCGTTTGTCAGCGAGAACCAGAACAAATTCGGCACCGAATTCATCGTGCTGCCCAACCCGCTGTACGGCGATTGGGAGAGCGGCCTGGCTCGCGACTACAACAAGCTGACGCCGCAACAGAAGCTGCAGGTGCGCCAACAGGCGATCAAGGCCTGGCGCGGGCGCTAAGCCTCACAGCAGTTTGTACATATAGCAGGTGGCCTCCAACGCCCCGCCGTCGCTGGCGCGGGCGTATTGCGGGATGTCCCCCGCCGCCTCGAACCCCAATTGGCGGTACAGCCCCTGCGCCGCGCTGCCGCTCAGGGTGTCCAGCACCAACAGGCTGCGTTGATGGCGCGCCGCCAGCGCCTGCACTTCCTGCATCAACAGCCGGGCAACGCCCTGCCGCCGCGCCTGCGGGTGCACCATCAGCTTGACCACTTCCGCCCGGTGGCGGCCGTTGTCCGGCATCGCCAACAGCAGCTGCACGGTGCCGACCGGCCGGCTGTTCGCGAGCGCCACCAGCATCGCACGCTCTCCCCGCGCGATAGCCGGCAGCACCCCCAGCCAAAATGCCTGCGCCTGCGTCAGCGTAAAAGGCATGACAAAACCGATGCTGGCGCCGTGCGCCACGCTGGCGTGCAGCATCTCGGCCAATTCGGCAATGGCGCTTTGCGCCGCGCCGGCGTCCCACTGTTGCAATTCAATCATGGCTATGGCCTACAGATAACGAGCGTGTAATGAGCCGGCTCATCGCCGGGGACATGGAAACGGGAGGCGCCGAACAGGCGGTAGCGCAGGCAGTCGCCGGCCGACAGCCGGAAAACGCGCCCTTCCAGGGTCAATTCCAACTGCCCGGACAGCAACCAGAGGTGATGTTCCAGCGCCGGAATCGACGGCAGGTCGTAATCAATCTGCGCGCCGGCATCGAGCCGGGCTTCGATAAACTCGGCCTTATACAGCGCGGCGGGTGGGGAAACGGAGCGACGGTGAAAACCGCTGGCGCGATCGACCCAAACCGGTTGCTGCTGCGGCCGCAGCAGCTCCGGCGGCTCGTCTTCGATTTCGCTCAACAGGCGCGACATGGTCAACCCATAGGCGGCGCACAGCCGGTTCAGCAACGACGCCGTCGGGCTGGTCTCGGCGCGCTCCACCCGCGAGAGCGTCGCCCGGCTAAGACCGGTGCGCTGCGCCAATTCCTCCAGCGACCACGCTCGCTGCTGGCGCAAATCCGCCAGCCGCTGCGCCAACCTCAGGTCGGCAGTCTCCAAACCGTTATCCACCGCTCACACTCCGCTTGAAAATCCCATATAAGAGAAATAATCTCAAATTAGAGATATAGCAAGCGGATTTTAAAAAATATCGCGCAGGAAGAACGCCAGGATCACCGCAAACATCGCCGAATGAGGAGAAGCGTTCTAGCACTCGCGCGAGGGCGGAGTTTGTACAAAATTGCCCGTCTCTGCGCCCGGCGGCGCGATCGCGGCGCAGCGCCAGGCGCTGAATACCGCCAGCAGCGGCGCCAGCGCGAACGCCAGGAACAGCCAACGCGCCGCCGATGCCGCGCCCGCCGCGCCGCCCGGATCGTTCAGCCCCGCCAGATTGGCGATCATCCCGGCCAGCGCCGCGCCGAATGCGGTGGCGAACAGCTGCACCGTGGTAATTGAAGCGCCGGCGATATCTTTGTCCGCTTCAGGCGCCACCTGCAAAATGCGCGTCAGCAGATGCGGCCAACCGAAGCCGATGCCGAACCCTACCAGCGACAATGCGATAACGATCGGCGTCAGCGCCTGCCAGTCACCGCCGGAGGGCGTCGGCATCAGGATCGCCAGCGCCAGCAGGCCCACCAGCACGAACAGCGGCCCGCTGACGATCGCCCGGCGAATGCCCGCCCCGCGCCAGCCGGAGCTGAGGATTTCGGACAACGTCCAACCGGCGGCCATGGTGGCGGCGATATAGCCGGAGATCAGTGGCGACTGGCCGTGCAACAGCTGCAGGAAATAGGGCACGAAGATTTCGCTGGTCATGCCGATCACCAGCAACGAGACCGTAATATAGAGCGCCGCCAGCGATGAGCCGCGCCGCAGCGAGCCATGCGGCAACAGGCGCGCGCGTGCGTGCGCCTCGCGCTTCATCAGCCAGGCCATCAGCACCAGCGAAAGCGCGATGCCCGCCAGATTGATCCAGACGCTGTGCGCCAGGCTGCCGGCGGACACCACCAGCACCGCCACGGTCAGCAACAGCAGTTGCGCAGTCGGCAACGGCGCGGCCGCCTGCTGCGCCTTGCCTTTGGGCAGGATCAGGAAGGTAAACGCAGCGTACAGCGCCATGATCGGCAGCAGAATGCCGAAGGCCCAACGCCAGGCGTGCAGCTCGGCAAAAATGCCGCCCACCGCCGGCCCCACCAGGGTGGCGATGCCCCACATCGCCGAGATAAGCGCCATGGCGCGCGGCCACAATCGCTGCTCGAACACCAGGTTGATCATCGCGTAGGAGAGCGCAAAGATCAGCCCGCCGCCGAAGCCCTGCACCGTGCGGCCGATCAGCATCACCGGCATGCTCGGCGCCAGCGCGCACAGCGCCGCCCCGACGATAAAGAACAGCGAAGCCACCAGATAGGCGCTGCGTGCGCCATAGCCGCTGAGCAACCGGGCCGACAGCGCGGAGCCGAGGATCGACGCCACCACGAACAGCGTGGTGTTCCAGGCATAGAGATCCAGCCCGCCGATATCCTGCACCACCGAGGGCAGAATGGTGGTGGCGACCAGAATATTGATGGCATGCAGCGCCACGCCGAGCGAAAGCGCGATCGCACTGGCCGCATTTTTGCCGGAGAAAAGGTCGCTCCAGCGGCTGTCGTCATGGGTTATCACGGTTGTCGTCCTGTTTTCAGAGGAATGGCATTGAGTTGGTCATAAGATTGCGTTAAATTTAACAAGAGTTATCTTGGAATAAGTTAGGGCGAGGCGGAGAAATATGTCAAGAATAAACTTGGAAAATAGCGGCAGCACCGCACAATCGGTCAGTGACCGCTTGCTGACGTTATTGAAAACCCGCGGCCCGCAGCTAGCTTCTGACGCAGGAAAAGTGCTCGGCACCACCGGTGAGGCGGCACGCCAGCAGTTCGTCAAGCTGGCGAAAGAGGGGTTGGTCGAAGCGGTGGCGGAAACGCGCGGCGTGGGCCGCCCGGTGCAGCTGTGGCATTTGACCTCTGCCGGGAACGCGCGCTTTCCCGATACCCATGCGGATCTGACGGTGCAGCTGCTGCGCACCGTGCGCGACAAGTTGGGCGAACAAGCGATCGACGTGCTGATCGAGACCCGCGAGCAGGAAAACCGCATCAACTACAAGCAGGCGATGATCGGCGCCACCGAGCTGCGCGAACGCGTGGCGCGCCTGACCGAGATCCGCTGCCGCGAAGGGTATATGGCCGAATGGCGCCAGGAGGAGGACGGTTCCTATCTGCTGGTGGAAAACCACTGCCCGATCTGCGCCGCCGCCACCGTCTGCCAGGGCTTCTGCCGGGCGGAATTAAGCATCTTCACCGAAGTGCTGCAGGCGCAGGTGGAGCGCGCCGAACACATTCTGGCCGGCTCGCGCCGCTGCGCCTACCGGATTTCCCGCCTGTAACACCGGTTTTTGCCCACGTTTTCAACCGGTACAGATTATTCTGCTTGTGCACCCCGCACCTTCCCTTCTAAGGTTGAACTAACGAACATTCAGGCAAACAGCGGGCCTCGCGCCCGCTCTGGCAAATCCGTCGGCGCTTAGCGCAGCGGCAGAGTAACCCCACGGGAGTTGAACGATGAAGAAGCCGCATGCCGGATTCTGGCTGGCGACGCTGGGACTGGGCGTTTGCTGGCTGCTGGCGCTGCTGACTCGCGATCGGCTCAACGGCATACTGCTGGCCGGCGCGGCGCTGGCGCTGATCTTTACCCCTGCCGCCCGCCGCAAAGGCGCGGCCCTGGCCGCCCTCGGCGGTATCGGCATGGATGGGCTCTGGAGCTACAGCGGCGTGCTGCACTACAGCGGGCAACACGGCCTGCCGCTCTGGACCATCGCGCTGTGGATCGGCTTCGGTTGCTGGTGGTATTGGTTGCTTGACGTGGTCAGAGCGGCCCCCTGGCCGCTGGCGGTGTTGGGCGCCGCCGTCGGCCCCTTCGCCTACGCCGTGTCCTGGAAGCTGGACGCCTTGTTGCCCGGCGTGCCGCCCGAGTTCATGCTGCTGCTGCTGGCCGTCGGCTGGTCGATTTACCTGCCGGCCGTCAGCTGGCTGCAGTGGAAACAGCAAGGCCATTGAACGGCTTTCAGCAGCCGGAAAAATAATGCCGAAGGCCATTGCTTATCGGTTGCCCGATCGGGTTTACTGAGCGTTCTAATAATAATCATTCCCGCAAAATACAATCCTATGCTTAGCCAACAAAGCCGTAGCGTCCTGCCGTTGATCGGGGCGTTGTTCACGTTATATATCGTTTGGGGTTCCACCTATTTCGTCATTCGCCTCGGCGTCGCGCAGTGGCCGCCGCTGATGATGGCCGGCATTCGCTTTCTGACAGCCGGTATCGTGCTGTTCAGTTTCCTGGCCTGGCGCGGCCACGCGCTGCCGACGCTGAAGCAGTGGCTGGCCGCCGGCGCCATCGGCATTCTGCTGCTGGCGGTGGGCAACGGCCTGGTGACGGTGGCGGAACACCAACATGTGCCATCCGGCATCGCCGCGGTGATGGTGGCGACGGTGCCGCTGTTCACCCTCTGCTTCAGCCTGTTGTGGGGCATGCGCAACACCAAGCTGGAATGGGCCGGCATTGCGCTCGGGTTGGTGGGCATCGTGCTGCTCAACACCGGCAACAACCTGGTGGGCAACCCGACCGGCGCGCTGCTGATTTTGCTGGCTTCGGCCAGCTGGGCCTTTGGGTCGGTGTTGGGATCGCGCATCTCGCTGCCGGCCGGGCCGATGGCCGGCGCGGCGGAGATGCTGGTCGCCGGCGTGGTGTTATTGGCAGCCAGCCAGCTGAGCGGCGAGCGCCTCACTCAGATGCCGAGCACCGGCGGCTTTCTGGCGCTGGGCTATCTGATCGTCTTCGGTTCGATGCTGGCGATCAGCGCCTATATGTTCTTGTTGAAGAATGTGCGCCCGGCGGTCGCCACCAGTTACGCCTACGTCAATCCGGTGGTGGCGGTGCTGCTCGGCATCGGTTTTGCCGGCGAATCGCTGGCGCCGCGCGAGTGGCTGGCGCTGGTGATCATCGTGGCGGCGGTGGTGCTGGTGACGCTGGGAAAATACCTGTTCGCCCGCCCGGCCAACGTGCAGGCCATCGACTGCGAACGGCGATGATCACAAAGGGCGGTCTGCGGGCCGCCGTTAAAAACGATTCTTGTTTCACCCGGCGAAGGGGCTATAATTCCCGCTGTTCCAAGCAACCTGCGAAATTATTCCTATGCTGAAAAAAGCGTTCGTCATCGTCATCGCCCTGTGCGCCTTCGGTTCTCTGGGCGGCGTATTCCTCGCCGGGCTGAACATCTACACCCGTTCCACCACCCCGCACGAAGAAAGCGCGCCTGCCGGGGATACCGCCGCTACGCCGGCGCAAACCGAAACTCTTCAGGCCAAGTGATCGTCCATCCAGCGCTGGCAGCGCTGCTGTAAAAAGCGCTGCAGTTGCCTGACGCGCTCCGACACCTGCGAACGATGCGGGCAGACCAAACTGATCGGCACCGCGTCGCTGCGCCATTCCGGCAACAGCTGCATCAACCGCCCGGCGCGAATATCCGCCGCCACGTCGATCGCCGACTTGCGCACCACGCCGTGCCCGGCCAGCGCCCATCGCCGCGCGACCTCACCGTCATCGGTAAAATAGCTGCCGTTCAGCGGCAGCTCGACCAGCTCCTCACCGCGCCACAGCCGCCATTCCACCTGCCGTTTGCCGCTGGGCTGATACACCAGAATGCTGTGCCGAACCAGATCGGCCGGCGTTTGCGGCGCGCCATGCCGCCGCAGATAATCCGGGCTGGCGCAGATCAGCCGCCGATGCTGCGGCAGGATCGGCAGCGCCACCAGCGAAGAGTCGGCCAGCGGCCCGAAGCGCAACGCCACATCCACCGGTTCGCGGAACAGATCCGCCTGTCGATCGTTGATCAGAAGCTGCAGCTGAATGTGGGGATGCTGCAGGCGGAACTCATCCAGCCAGCCGAGCAGCAGATTGCGGCCAAAATCCGACGGCGCGGAAATCTGCAGCACCCCGGACAGCCCCTGATGCTTCTCGCGGATCGCCTGCTCTCCTTCGGCCAACGCCCCCAGCGCCAGGCGCGCGCTGTCGAGATAGCGCGCCCCCTCCTCCGTCAGCCTCAGGCTGCGGGTGGAGCGCACCAGCAGCCGCGCGCCCAACTGCTGCTCCAGCCTTTTCACCGCAATGCTGGCCGCCGCCGGCGTGATATCCAGCGCGCGCGCCGCGGCGGAAAAACTGCCGCCGTCCACCGTGCGGACAAACACCTCGAGATCGACAAATGAGGTCATCTGCTCCCTCTCTTTTTAGCCCAATCAATTATTAATATTAATTTACAAGTGTTTGCTATTAGGCGGGCTTTTTTCCTCATTTTCAATCAGGAAAGATAGATCCCGTTGAAACTTACCTAAAAAGAGGCCTTAACATGACGATTCCTGACTCCCCCCTGAAACGACAAAAGCTGGTGATCCTGGGCGGCACCAGCGGCATTGGCGCCGCGGTGGCCTACGCGGCGGCGGCGCGCGGCGCTGAAGTGGTGCTGGCTTCGCGTCGTCTCCCTCACGCCGGGGAGAAGAACGACGCGCTGCGCCTGATGCAGGCCGATCTGACCGATGACGCGTCGCTGCGCGCGCTGTTCGCCGCCGTCGGCGCTTTCGACCATTTGGTGATCACCGCCGGGCCGTTGGTGGACGCGAAGCCGCTGGCGGAGACCGCCCTTGAACAGGCTCAGGCCGACTTCAACGTCAAATTCTGGGGAAGTTTGCGCGCGGTGCAGGCGGCGCTGCCGACGCTGGCGCCGCAGGGCTCGATCACCCTGACCTCCGGCCAGCTGTCGCGCAAATACCTCAACGGTCAGTTGGTCAAAACCGCCATCAACGCCGCGCTGGAAGCGGTCGGCAAACAGCTGGCGAAGGAGCTGGCGCCGCGGCGGGTGAACGTGATCAGCCCCGGTATCACCGCCACCGAAGCCTACGACGGCATGAGCGCCGCACAGCGTCAGGCGCTGTTCGAACGGGTTGGCGTCAGCCTGCCGGTCGGCAGGGTCGGGCAGGCGGCCGACGTCGCGGCGGGGTATCTGCTGGCGATGGAGAATGGCTTCGTCACCGGCAGCGTGATCGACATCGACGGCGGCGGCCTGCTGTAACGGCGGCTAGAGCGCCGTCACGCCCTGCGCGGCGGCCTGCTGTTCCAGCACGGTGATAATCTGGTAGGCCGAACGCGGCACCAGGCTGAAATCGCCGATCAGCAGGCGGTCGCTGACCGCCTCATCCAGCATCGCTCGGGCGCCGGCGCGCAGGATTTCCACCTGTTCCGGCGGCGTGCCGGCTGCGGTGATCAACGGCAGGCCCGGCACCGCCGCCGTGCGGCCGATGATTTTTAGCCCCTCCAGCGCCTGCGGTTGCGCGCGGCGCAGCAGTTCCATGCTGATGGAGTCGATGGCGGCGATATCCGCCTGCCCGCTGCGGATCAGCTGCAGCGACTGATAATGCGCGCCGGAGGCGATAGCCGCACCGAAGAATTTCCCGTCCTGCGCCAGCGGCGCGATCAGCGCGCGCAGGCCGTTGTAGCCGGACTGGGAATCGGTGCTGTTATACGCCGCCGTTCGGCCGCGAAAATCCGCCAGCCGCTCGCCGGGGTCGTCCGCACGCACCACCAGCCAGCTGCGGTAATTCGGCCCGTCGCACCCTTCCACCCGATAATGATAGGTGCCGATCAACTGTACCTGCGGCAGACTGCTGACCAACGGATAACCGCAGGTTTGGCTGAGCAAGAGATCCTCGCGTCGCCAGTGCTGCGCCAGATCGTCCGGCCAGCTAAGCCGTTCCGGCACCGCCGGCAACCCCAGCCGCAGCAGCTTGTCGCGCAACACCTGCCAGAAGGATTCGGCCTGCTCCCGGCCAACGCCGTACATCGGTAGAGACACCTGCATCATTTCCCCCTTACCCCGCAGAAGTGGGCGCCAGCGTCTGCTGACGCCAGGCGGTGAGATAACGCACCCAACGTTCGAACAGCATATCGGTGATAATAGCCAACAACGCCACAACCGCCGCGCCCTGGATCACATAGGCGGTGTTAAACCCGCTCAGGCCGATAATGATCGGCGAGCCGAGCGTCTTGGTGCCGACGGTGGAAGCGATGGCCGCCGTGCCGATGTTGATGATCACCGAGGTGCGGATCCCGGCGACGATCACCGGCGCCGCCAGCGGCAGTTCAACCCGCCACAGAATTTGCCAGGCGCTCATCCCCACGCCGCGGGCGATCTCGCGCGTGGCGGGCGGCACCGATTCAATGCCCGCCAGCGTGCCCTGCAGGATCGGCAGCAGGCCGTACAATACCAGCGCAATGATCGCCGGCTGTTCGCTGAAGCCCATCACCGGCACCGCTACCGCCAACACCGCCACCGGCGGGAAGGTCTGCCCCACCGCCACCACCGTTTCCACCAGCGAACGAAACTCCCGGCCGCTGCGTCGGGTCACGGCCACGCCTGCCGCCACGCCGAGAGCCACCGCGATCAGGCTGGAGATCGCCACCAGCGACAGGTGCGCCCCCACCAGCGCGATAAAGCTGTCCTGCTGATAAATGGGCCGCTCCAGATCGGGGAACCAGGCGGCGAACAGGCCGCGCAGATGATCCATGCCGAACACCAGCGCCAACAGCAGCGCCAGCGTCCAGGGCAAAGGATCGCGCAGCAGGCGCCCGATGCGCCCGCTCATGACAGCGCCTGCCCGGCGATCAGATCGTTGAAGTGCAACACCCCCAACGCTTCGCCCCGTTCATCCACCACCGGCAGACAGTCGCTGCCGCGCGCCACAAACACCGACAGCGCCTCGCGCAGGCTCATGGCGGCGGCGATCGGCTCGCCCCCGGCGACACCGGGCCGCACCCGCTCCGCCACCGTCCCCAGCGACAGCAGCTTGATGCCGCGATCGCTGCGCCCGAAGAAATCACGCACGAAATCGTTGGCCGGGGCGGTCAACAGCGTCAGCGGCGTGCCCTGCTGCACCACCCGCCCCTGATCGAGCAGCACCAGACGATCCGCCAGGCCCAGCGCTTCGTCGATGTCGTGCGTCACCAGCACGATAGTGCGGCCGGAGAGCTGATGGATGCGCGCGATCTCCGCCTGCAGCGCCGCGCGGGTGACCGGATCCAGCGCGCCGAACGGTTCGTCCATCAGCAACACCTCGGGATCGGCAGCCAGTGCGCGCGCCACCCCCACCCGCTGCTGCTGCCCGCCGGACAGTTGGTGCGGATAGCGGCGGCGAAACAGATCCGGCTCCAGATGCAGCAGCTCCAACAGTTCGGTCACCCGATCGCGAATGCGCGCGCGCGGCCATTTCAGCAGCTGCGGCACGGTGGCGATGTTCTCCTCCACCGTCCAGTGCGGAAACAGGCCGATCGATTGGATCGCATAGCCCATGCGCCGCCGCAGATCCTGCGGTTTGAACGACTGGATCTCTTCGCCGGCAAAGAGAATCTTGCCCCGATCGTGTTCGATCAGGCGATTGATCATTTTTAACGTCGTGGACTTACCGGAACCCGAGGTGCCGATCAACACGGTGAATTCGCCCTCGGCGATGTGCAGCGTGAGATCGTCCACCGCCGGCTTGCCCTGAAAAATTTTGCTGACTTGCTCAAAGTGAATCATCGGCGCGATACGTCCAGGATTGAAACCCAAAATTTAAACAGCGAATCGACGATGACCGCCATCATGACCACCGGGATCACCCCCAGCAAAACCAGATCCAGCGCGCTGCTGAGCAGCCCCTGAAATACGATGGCGCCAAAACCGCCGGCGCCGATCAGCGCCGCCACCACCGCCATGCCGACGGTCTGCACCGCCAGAATGCGCACGCCGGTCAGGAACAGCGGCAGCGCCAACGGCAGCTGCACGCGCAGGAAGATCTGCCCGCGCGTCAACCCCATGCCGGTGGCGGACTCAATCACGCCGGCCGGCACGCTTTGCAGCCCCGCCACCACGCTGCGCACCAGCGGCAACAGCGCGTACAGCACCAGCGCCACGATCGCCGGCGCCATGCCGATACCGCTGACGCCGTGTTCCGCCAGCCAGGGCACCGCCACCGCCAACCCCGCCAGCGGCGCGATCAGCAGGCCGAACAGCGCGATCGACGGTACGGTCTGGATAATGTTCAACACGGAGAAGATCGGCCGCTGCCAGCGCTCGGAACGAAAGCACAGCACCCCGAGCGGCACACCGATCGCCAGCGCCGGCGCCATCGTCGCCAGCAGAATGGTCAGGTGCTGCAGCAGCGCGGCGTCAAACACCTCCTGCCGATTATGATACTCCTTCAGCAGCGACAGCTGATCGAGCTGATGGCCGAACAGCAGCAGCGCCGGCGGCACCAGCACCAGCGCGTTGCCGAGCATCCGCCGCAGGTGCGACGCGGTGAGACGCGCCATGGCGTCGGCGGCGATCAGCAGGCTCAGCGCCATCGTCAACCAGCAGCCGCTGCCCCAGGAAGTGCGTGCCAGGCGCGATCCCTCCTGCGCCAGACGCCCGGCGGCCTGCCCGCTGATCCAGAACGCCAGCGTCAGCACCCCGCAGGCGGCCAACGCCGCCAGCAGCGCCCGCCCCCGCGTCGGCGGCAACAGGCTGAGGATCGCCAATGCCGCCAGCGGCAACAGCAGCCACAGCGCCGGGCCGTGCAGCAGGGAGAACAAGGAGAGGCTTTTGCCCGACAACAGGCGATTGGGGGCATAACTGAGGAACGGCAGGCCGAACGCGGCCAGCAGCAACAGCATGAACAGCGTCAACAAGACGCGATGTTTTACGGCGATAGTCAAAGAAACGCTCCGGCTCCCTCGGTTTACCCCCTCTCCCGACGGCAAAGGGGGCACCTCGGCATTATCCCTTAACAAACCCTTTCTCTTTCAGGTAAGCGGCCGCCACCTGTTTGGCGTCCTGGCCTTCCACAGCGATCTGCGCGTTGAGTTTTTGCAGCGTCGGCCCGTCCAGCGAGGCGAACACCGGCTTCAGCAGCTCAGGCAGATTGGCGTGCGCCTTCAGCGCCGCTTCACGCACGATCGGCGCCGGCGCGTAGATCGGCTGTACGCCTTTCGGGTCCGCCAGCGTCTGCAGCCCCAGCGCCGCCACCGGGCCATCGGTGCCGTAGGCCATCGCCGCGTTGACGCCGGAGGTCTGCTCCGCCGCCGCCTTGATGGTCACCGCCGTATCGCCGCCGGCCAGGGACAGCAGCTGATCCTGATTCAGTTTGAAGCCGTAGGCATTCTGGAACGCCGGCAGCGCATCCGGCCGCTCGATAAATTCCGCCGAGGCCGCCAGCTTGAACTTGCCGCCGCCGTTGATCCACTTGCCGAGATCCGCCAACGTTTTGAGATGGTTGGCGTCCGCCACGTCCTGACGAATGGCGATGGTCCAGGTGTTGTTGGCCGGCGCCGCATCGAGCCAGACGATTTTGTTTTTGTCGTAGTCGAGCCGCTTCACCTTCTCGAAGCCGGCCTGGGCGTTCTTCCACGCCGGATCTTTCTCATCGGAGAAGAAAAACGCGCCGTTGCCGGTGTATTCCGGGTAGATGTCGATCTCGCCGGAAGTGATGGCGCCGCGCAGCACCTTGGTGGTGCCGAGCTGCAGCTTGTTGGTGGTTTTGATGCCGTTGGCTTCCAGCACCTGCACGATGATGTTGCCGAGCAGCGAACCTTCGGTATCGATCTTGGAGCCGACGCGCACCGAGTCGGCCGCCTGTGCCAGACCGCCGACGGCCAGCAGAGCCAGCGCGACGGCAAAGGAACGTCCGCGTGATAAGGTGATTGCCATACTTTTCCTCTGGTTATATGTTTTCCGGCTCATGGGCCAGTTCGGTTGGAAAATCCTGAGAAACGCGCTTCCAGCGCGCAATAAGTTTTTTCTTCGGCAGGACATCGCGTTCCTCCCGCCGTTCGCCGGCGCTCAGCGGATGCACGCCGACGTCGATCGGCGTCAGTGCGTAATCGCGCAGCCACTCGCCATAACCCTGCGCGACGAATCCCTGGCTGCGGCGCTGATACGCCTCGCGTTCCGCCAGGTAGACTTCGCGCAGGCCATACCAGGGCAGGCCGGGCAAATCGTGATGCACTAAATGGTAGTTCAGATTGAGAAACAGCAGCCGCCACGGCCAGCCCGCCTCATTAATAATAGAACGTGCCTGCGGTGCGTCCACGGCGCGATGCTCAAAAAACGATCTTACCTTGGTCAGCGCCAGCGCCGGGTAGCTGATGGCCAACAGGTAAAACGCCGCGCCGATGCCCTGCATCTGCAGCCAGTGCAGCAGCGCCGCCAACAGCGACAGATGCGCCAGCCACATCGCCCAGGCGCGCAGATCGCCCGCTGCAAGCGTCTTCACTGCGCCGAACAGCGTGGTGACGATATCCAGCGCCGGGCCGAGGAGCACCCGGCCGATCAGCGTATTGCGCACCGCGGCCAACAGCGGCAGCAGGCGGGGATAACGCCGCCACTGCGCGGCGCTGAAGTAGTAACTTTCGGGATCTTCATGCGGATCGGTCAGGTGGTCGTTGCGGTGGTGGCGCAGATGCGAATCCCGATACAGCCCATAGGGATACCACACCGCCAGCGGCAACAGGCCGAACAGCTGATTGACGCGCGGCCAGCGCGTCGGATGGCCGTGGATCAGCTCGTGTTGCAGCGACATATACCCGGTGGTCAGCAGGATCAGCAGCGGCGCGCCAAGCCACGGGCCCAGCGCCTGCCAATAATGCGCCACGCCGAACCAGCCGCCGTACACTGCCGCCATGATCCCCCAGGTGGGCAACTCCAGCCGCCAGTGCCAGCGCCGATGAAGCCGCCGGATGCGGTCGCGTTGTTCAGGGTGCAAATAGTGGGCGTGGGACATGCTGCGGCTCGCGGTTGGGGATTTTCCCCCAGTATCGGTGAGCCGCAGTGACGTTCAAAATAACGAAAATGGCAAAGCTAAGTGAAAATTCAGCGGGTTGCGTACTCGGTCTGCGGTTCGCACGCCACCGGGAAATTCACCGAGTTGGCGATAAAGCACAGGTGATGCGCCTGCTCGTGCAGCTGTTGCGCCAGCTGCAGATCGTCGCCGTCGCGCACCGTGACCTGCGGCCGCAGCGTCACCGAGGTAAAAAAGCCACCGCGCGCCGCATCTTCGCGCATCACCCCGACGGCGTTGTCCTGATAGGCCAGTACGGAAATGCCCGAGGTAGCGCATAAATGCAGATACCATAATTTGTGACAGGCGCTGAGCGAAGCCACCAGCAAATCCTCCGGATTCCAGCGCGTCGCGTCGCCGCGAAAGGCCGGATCGGCTGAACCGGCGATGTCTGCCTTGCCCACCGCGCCGATCAGATGATCGCGCCCATAGGCGCGGTAATCCTCGGTGCCTGCCCCCAGATTCCCTTGCCAGGTGATCGCCACCTGATAATGATGCTCGCCTTTCATGCCTTTTTCTCCCGTTGGCCGGCCAATGAAAAATCATCTTAATGCATGCCCGGAAAACACTATTGGCGGAAAAGCGTGAATACGCAAACGGCGAGACGAGAAAAAACGGGCCGCGCAAGCGGCCCGTCGCTCACATGTTTTCAGGGAACGAAATCGAGCACCACGGCGTTGAACAATGCGTATTCAGTGGCGCTGGCCATCGGCGGAAACTGCGCGCGCTGCACCGCAGCGCTCGCCGCTGCGCACAGGGGCGCATCGCCTCTTACGATCTTGCTGCTCGCCAGCTTGCCGTCCGGCTGCAAACGGATAGCGAGGGTGCAACGCTGACCGTGCGCATGTTCCGGCAAGCGCAGCTCGCGGCTCACCGCGTTATGCACCCGCTCCGGGTAACTGAGCTGCGTTGCGGCCAATGCCGGGGCCTGCGGCAACGGTATGCCGGCCTCACGCCCGGCGCCGCAGCCGCTCAGCAGCAACAACGCCAACAGGCTTAGTGTCTTTTTCATTCCCGATGTCCTTATTGGGGGATTTATCCTTATCGGGCGGCCCTCACTGCGCCGCCGGGTAGGCCTCGCCGTCGTCCGCGTAGCGCTGCAGCCGTTCGCGCCACCATTTGGCCGCCAGGCCGCTGGCGCTTTCCCGCCAACCAAAATAGGCGATGTCGCTGCAGCGTTCCGATTCAACGCGTTTCGCCACCAGTTCGCCGCTGTTCAGGTAAGGTTCCGCCAAAGAACGCGGCAGATAGCCGCAGCCCAGCCCGGCCAGCTGCGCCTGCAGCTTGGCGTCGAAACCGAAGACCGTCAGCGTATCCTGCTCTTCCAGCAGATTCAGGCTCTGCGGCGCGTTGACGCGCGAAGTGTCGCGCACCACCACCGCCCGGTGCTGACGGATTTCGTCCTTCGGCAACGGTTCCGGCAATGCCGCCAGCGGATGCTGCGGCGCGACGGCGAACACGTAATCCAGCTGCCCCAGCCTGCTGAACGCATAGCCTACCCGTGACGGCGGCTCGCAGATGGCGCCGATGATAATGTCGGCGCAACCGTAGACCAGCGACTCCCAGGAGCCGGCCAGCACTTCGTGGCTGAAACGCAGCCGGGTATGGTGATGCTGCCGATAGAACTCGTCGATCAGCGGCAACAGGCGGGCAAACGGGAAAGAGGCGTCAATCCCGAGCGTGATTTCGCTTTCCCAGCCGTTTTCGACATAGCGCGCCTGCTGCTCCAGATCCTGCGCCGCCCGCAGCAGCACCCGCCCCTTTTCCAGCATCAGCTTGCCGGTATCGGTGAACTTCGCCCGATGCCCGGAGCGATCGAGCAGGGTGATGTCGAGATCGTTCTCCAGCTTTTGCACCATATAGCTCAGTGCCGAAGGGGTTTTAAACAGTGCGGCGGCCGCGGCGGCGAAAGATCCGTGCCGGTCCAGCGCATCCAAAATCAGCAGCGCTTCCAGGTTTAATCTCATGTTTTCTCCCGTGTATAAAAAAACTCAACAAGTCGGCAAAAATTCTGCGGTATCTTTGAAATCGCCCTCTGCCTACCATGGGTTTTATCGGCGTTACACTCATCAGATGTTCAACCGAAATATCACTGGGAAGGTAAATTATGTCCAAGTTTCAACTGCTTGATAAAGACAACTCCGCACTGATTTTTATCGATCATCAACCGCAAATGGCCTTCGGCGTGGCTAATATTGATCGTCAGCAACTGAAAAACAACGTTGTTGGTTTGGCGAAGGCAGGCAAGATTTTCAACGTTCCCACCCTTTTCACCTCGGTCGAAACCGAAAGCTTCAGCGGCTATATCTGGCCGGAACTGCTGGCGGTACACCCTGAAATCACCCCGATTGAACGCACCTCGATGAACTCCTGGGAAGACGCGGCCTTCGTTAAAGCCGTGGAAGCCACCGGCCGTAAAAAGCTGGTGATCTCCGCGCTGTGGACCGAGGTGTGCCTGACCTTCCCGGCGCTGATGGCGCTGGAAGCCGGCTATGAAGTGTATGTGGTGACCGACACCTCCGGCGGCACCTCCGTCGATGCGCACGAACGTTCGATCGACCGCATGGTGCAGGCCGGCGCCGTACCGGTGACCTGGCAGCAGGTGCTGCTGGAGTACCAACGCGACTGGGCGCGCAAAGATACCTACGACGCGGTGATGGCGCTGGTGCGCGAACACAGCGGCGCGTACGGCATGGGCGTCGACTACGCTTACACCATGGTGCACCACGCACCGGCCCGCACGGTGAAATAATTCCCCTTGCCCCGGCCTCGCGCCGGGGTATTTTCAGGAGTCGGTTTTATGGCCCATCCGCAGCATGTCACGCTGGTGATCACCCACCGTTTGGCGCCGGGGAACGAACAGGCCTATGAGGCCTGGCTGAACCGCATCATGCCCGACGCCGCGGGCTTCACCGGCCATTTAGGCGTCAACGTGATTCGCCCTTCCGGCGACGAACAGGCCTATACGGTGCTGGTCCGCTTCGACAATCTCGACAATCTCTACCGCTGGCTCAACTCGCCGCAGCGCAAGCAATACATCGAAGAAGTCACTCCGCTGTTACTGGAGAACGACCATATCGAGATCCGCCCCGGCGCAGAGTTCTGGTTTACCCCGCCCAACCCCAGCGTGCGCCAGCCGCCCCAGTGGAAGCAATTCATCATCACCCTGCTGGTGATCTTTCCATCCACCAATCTGGTGCCCTGGTTTTGGGGGCTGGCGCTGCCGCAGCTGGACGGCACGCTGCTCGGCCATTTTCTCAATGACGCCACCGTGGTCGCCCTGGTGGTGTACCTGTGGATGCCTATCGTGACTCGCGTTTTTCATCAATGGCTGACCCGCCGCTAGGCGGTTCGCCGGGAGAATGTTATGAACCACCACGCTTCATTGATCATCACCAACGGCAAGTTTCACACCGTTGACCGCCAACACCCCACCGCGCAAGCGGTCGCCATCCGCGACGGCAAGTTTCTGGCGGTCGGCAGCGAAAGCGAAGTCATGCAGCACGCCGGGCCGGAAACCCAGGTGATCGATCTGCACGGCCACACCGCCATTCCGGGCCTGAACGACTCGCACCTGCACCTGATCCGCGGCGGCCTGAACTATAACCTGGAGCTGCGCTGGGAAGGCGTGCCCTCGCTGGCCGACGCGCTGCGCATGTTGAAAGAACAGGCGCTGCGCACCCCGAGCCCGCAATGGGTGCGGGTGGTCGGCGGCTGGACCGAATTCCAGTTCGCCGAGCGCCGCATGCCGACGCTGGACGAAATCAACCAGGCGGCGCCGGACACGCCGGTATTTATTCTGCATCTCTACGATCGCGCGCTGCTTAACCGTGCGGCGTTGAAGGTGGTCGGATACACCAAAGACACGCCGAACCCGCCGGGCGGCGAGATCCAGCGCGACGCCAACGGCAACCCGACCGGCATGCTGATCGCCAAACCCAACGCCATGATCCTGTACGCCACGCTGGCGAAAGGGCCGAAGCTGCCGCTGGAGCAGCAGGTCAACTCCACCCGCCAGTTTATGCGTGAGCTGAACCGCCTCGGTCTCACCAGCGCCATCGACGCCGGCGGCGGCTTCCAGAACTACCCGGAGGATTATCAGGTGATCGCCGAGCTGCACGAGAAAAAGCAGCTGACCATCCGCATCGCCTATAACCTGTTCACCCAGCGGCCTAAACAGGAGCTGGAAGACTTCGAGCTGTGGACCGATATGCTCAAACCGGGCCAGGGCACCGACTTCTATCGCCACAACGGCGCCGGCGAGATGCTGGTGTTTTCCGCCGCCGACTTCGAAGACTTCCTGCAGCCGCGCCCGGATCTGCCGCCGGGCACCGAAGACGAACTGGAGCGAGTGGTTCGCCATCTGGTCGAGCACCGCTGGCCGTTCCGCCTGCACGCCACCTATGACGAATCCATCAGCCGCATGCTGGACGTGTTCGAGAAGGTGAACCGCGATATTCCGTTCAACGGCCTGCACTGGCTGTTCGACCACGCCGAAACCATTACCGAGCGCAATATCGAGCGCGTCAAGGCGCTGGGCGGCGGCATTGCAGTCCAGCACCGCATGGCGTTCCAGGGGGAGTATTTCGCCGACCGTTACGGCATCGAAGCCGCCAAACATACGCCGCCGGTGGCGAAAATGCTGGCGGCCGAGCTGCCGGTCGGGCTGGGCACCGACGCCACCCGCGTCGCCAGCTACAACCCGTGGACGGCGCTGTACTGGCTGGTCTCCGGCCGCACCGTCGGCGGCATGGCGATGTACGACGACAGCGCGCGGCTGGATCGCGAAACGGCGCTGATGCTGTGGACGCAGGGCAGCGCCTGGTTCTCCACCGAGCAGGGCAAGAAAGGCCAGATCAAGGTCGGCCAGTTGGCGGATTTGGCGGTGCTGTCGCAGGACTACTTCAGCGTGCCGGAAGAGCAGATCAAAGGCATCGAGTCGGTGATGACGGTGGTGGACGGCAAAGTGGTCTACGCCGCCGGCAGCTTCTCGTCGCTGGCGCCGCCACCGCTGCCGGTGCTGCCGGAGTGGTCGCCGGTCACCCAGGTGCCGGGCCATTACCGCTCAGCACCACCGTCGGCGGCAGCCCGCGTCGGGGTAGTGAGCCAGGCGCATCAATGCTGCGGCCCGTGCGGCGTGCACGCACACCAGCATGACATCGCGCGCCGCTCCAGCATCCCGGTGTCGGACGAGAATGCCTTCTGGGGCGCGTTCGGCTGTTCGTGTTTCTCGTTCTAAGTTATCAAGCCAATAACTTATTATAAAGTTAACTTAATAAGCTATTAAGCTGGCAACATAATAAATTAATGGCGCTGTCCACGGGAGAGCGCCATTTCATTTTCAATCGCGGTTGATCTCCAGCCAGCGCCGCTGTTCGGCGGAGGCGGCTATCGCGTCCAGCACGCACGACACCTTCCAGCCCTCTTCAAAGTCCGGCCACATGCGATCGCCCGCGGCGATGCCGTTGACCAGATCGCGGATCTCCACCGTCTTCTGATCGTTAAAACCAATGCCGTGCCCGGCGCTGATGCAAAACGCCGCATAGTCCGGGTGCTTCGGCCCCACCAGCAGCGTCTTGAACCCCTGCCGCTCCGCCGGTTCATCGTGCCGATACAGCTTCAGCTCCGCCATCCGTTCCTGGGTATAACTCAGCGTGCCTTTGGTGCCGGTAACCACATAGGTCAACCCCATCTTGCGCCCGCAGGCAATGCGCGACGTTTCGATAGTGCCCATCGCGCCGCCGGCGAAACGCAGCAACGCACTGGCCTGATCTTCGTTTTCCACCGGGTGCAGGCGCGTCGGGTCCTGCGGATCCGGGCGCTGTTTGATCACGGTCTGCATATCGCCGGAAACCGCCACGATATCGCCCACCAGGTAGTGCGCCATATTGACGATGTGCGCCGCCAGATCCCCGAGCGCGCCTAATCCGGCGCTGGCGCGGCGGCAGTGCCAGTCGATCGGCGTGCGCGGATCGGCCAGATAATCCTCATTGTGGGTGCCGTAAAAATGCACCACCTCGCCGATTTCGCCGTTGGCGATAATTTCGCGCGCCAGTTGGCTGGTGGGGTTTTTCATGTAGTTAAAACCGACCAGCGTTTTCACCCCCTTGGCGCACGCGGCCTGCACCATCTCCGCCGCGTCGGCGGCGTCCAGCGCCAGCGGCTTTTCCGAATACACGTGCTTGCCGTGGCGGATCGCCGCCAGCGCCATCTCTTTATGCAAAAAGTTGGGGGCGCAGATGTCCACCACATCGATCGCCGGATCGGCCACCAGCTGCCGCCAGTCGCCGGTCGAGCGCGCAAAGCCGAATTCGGCGGCGCGCTGCGCCGCCAGCTCGGGCGTCACTTCCGCCAGCATCTCCAGCACCAGGTCCCCTTTCAGAGGAAAGACCGTGGCAGCCTGCGCATAGGCGATAGCGTGACAACGCCCGATATAACCGGTGCCGATTAACCCAACGCGTACCTGTTTCATCATTTTCTCCCGTGACCAAAACTCTGCGTAGAACCAGGCGTCGCTCAATGAAACGCGCCGGTTGATAACGGGTTTATATGGAATATAAATTTCAATAACAAGCACACAGGAAAATAAAGTTCATATTCGTGATGCCGTTCATGAAACGTTGACGGGATGATGTAATGAGGAAAGTCCGGACACGGCGGGGCGTATCCGGACAAGATAAAATGAACCGTTTATTTCATATCACGGTAAACCGTTAGCACCGTGCTGCACGTAGCCAGGGCGTTGCAACAGACGCTGCTGATAGGCCGCCAGCGTCGCATAATGCGGCCGCTCGAACGGCGTCATCAGCCAGCGGTTCAGCGACAGCCCCAGCACCACGTCCGCCAGCGTGAAGGCGGCGCCGGCGGCATAAGGGCCGTGCTGCGCCAGATGTGCGTCCAACAAGCCCATCAGCCGGTTCCATTCGCGCTCGGCGGCTGCCAGGCTGGCGGCATCCTGATAATCCGCATGCCCACGCACCCGCGACATAAACACGTAGCGCCAGGCGCCGTTCAGATCGGTGGCCTGCCAGTCCATCCACATCTCCACCGCCGCGCGCGCGCCGGGTGCCTGCGGCAGCAGATCTTGCCGCCCTTCCCGCCCCGCCAGATAGCGGCAAATGGTATTCGACTCCCACAGCACCCGCTCGCCGTCGATCAGCACCGGCACCAGGCCGTTGGGATTCAGCGCCAAAAACGCCGGCTCCTGCGTGGAGCGATAACCGCTGCCCCAGTCCTCCCGTTCCAGCGTCAGCCCCAACTCCTGACAGGTCCATAACACCTTGCGCACGTTGATCGATGAGGCTTTACCCAATAATTTCAGCATTGACTTTCCTTATTCTCTCCAGAACGGTTTATACCCTTCCTTCCAGGCCTCCGCCCGTGTCAGGCCGATATCCGCCAGCTGCCTGTCGTTCAGCAGCAGTAACTCTCTGCGCGTTCTGCGACGCAACAAATACCAACGCCAGCGTGACCAGCCTACCCGTCGCCACATCGTCATGCCATCAAACAGAGCCATCTTATTATCCCCCCTGATGTTTTCGCCTGGTAGTGATGATGCGCGCCAGGCAAAAAACAATACAGATTCACGCTGGCGCTATTTTTTTCATACAGCTGCGCCAAAAAACCCGCTGAATGGTTTATTTTGAACGTATCTGTACCGGTTTTTTAATCCTGACCACCGATGAGAGGCCTCTGTATGACACGCTACGCCACGCTGGCCGCCATTCTCAGCCAACGCATTCAGCAAGGGTTGTATCCGGCCGGCCATCGCCTGCCTTCGGTGCGCGCGTTGAGCCAGGAGCACGGCGTCAGCATCAGCACGGTGCAGCAAGCCTACCGGTTGCTCGAGGAACAGCGCCTGGTGGAAGCGCGGCCGAAGTCGGGCTACTTCGTGCATACGCGGCGCGCGCAGGCCGAGCTGCCCGCCATGACGGCGCCGGTGCAGCGGCCGGTGGACATTTCGCAATGGGAGCAGGTGCTGGAACTGGTGCGCAGCCGGCCGCGCGAAGGCCTAATCCAGCTGGGGCGCGGCATGCCGGATATCGCCGAACCGACGATGAAACCGCTGATCGTCGCCCTGCGCAACGCCGCCCGCCACGGCGACCTACGCAGCCTGTATTACGACAGCATTCAGGGCGTGGCCGCGCTGCGCGAACAGGTCGCCCGTCTGCTGCTGGACTCCGGCTGCCAAATCGGCCCCGATCAGCTGCTGATCACCACCGGTTGTCAGGAAGCAATCTCCGCCGGGCTGCGCGCCGTTTGCCAACCCGGCGACATCGTGGCGGTCGATTCGCCCTGCTTCCACGGCACCATGCAGACGCTGAAGGGGCTGGGCATCAAGGCGCTGGAAATCCCCACCGATCCGCTCACCGGCGTCAGCCTGGCGGCGCTGGAGATGGCGCTGGAACAGTGGCCGGTCAAGGCCATCCTGCTGACGCCCAACTGCAATAATCCGCTGGGCTACATCATGCCCGACGCCCACAAACAGCGGCTGCTGACGCTGGCGCAGCGCCACGACGCGGCGATCATCGAAGACGATGTCTACGGCGACATCGCCTACCACTACCCGCGGCCGCGCACCATCAAGTCATTCGACGACGACGGCCGCGTGCTGCTGTGCAGCTCGTTTTCCAAAACGCTGGCGCCGGGGCTGCGCGTGGGCTGGATCGCGCCCGGCCGCTACCTGGAACGGGTGCTGCACATGAAGTTCATCGGCTCCGGCGCCACCGCTACCCAGCCGCAGCTGGCGATCGCCGAATTTATCCGCGGCGGGCATTACCTGCAGCACCTGCGGCGCATGCGCGCACGCTACCAGCAGAACCGCGACCGCATGACCGATCTTATCCTGAAACACTTTCCGGCCGGCACCCGCGTCAGCCGGCCGCGCGGCGGTTTTATGCTGTGGATCGAACTGGACGAAGCGTTCGACACCCTGCGGCTGAACCGCCATCTTGAACAGCAAGGCGTACAAATCGCCGTCGGCAGCATCTTTTCCGCCGCCGGCAAGTACCGCAACTGCCTGCGCATCAACTATGCGCCGACGCTGACGACAGAGATCGAGATGGCAGTGCAGAAGGTCGGCGCCACCATCCAGCGGCTGATGCCGGCCGACAGTTTGGCGCAATCGGATTAAATCTTGACGCGATCGGATTATCGCTGCGCTGCCCGGCGCTCTAAAGTGGCATCACACCCACTCGCAATCAGGAAGGTCATGATGTCTCAGTCACAAGTATGGTTAATCACCGGCAGTTCCCGCGGCCTGGGCCAACAGCTGGCGCAGGCGGTGTTGGCCGCCGGGCACCGTCTGGTCGCCACCGCCCGTCAGCCGCAACAGCTGCAGCCGCTGGTGGAACGCTACGGCGATCGGGTCGCCACAGTCGCGCTCGACGTCACCGACGCCGCCGCCGCCGAACGCGCGGTGCGCACGGCGATTGAACGCTTCGGTCGGCTGGACGTGCTGGTCAACAACGCCGGCTACGGCAATATCGCGCCGGTGGAGGAAGCCGATGAAGCCGATTTTCGCGCGCAGCTCGAAACCAACTTCTTCGGCGTGTTCAACGTCACCCGCGCGGCGCTGCCGATATTACGCCGGCAGGGCAGCGGCCACATCATCCAGATCGCCACCATCGGCGCTCGCCTCGGCATTGCCGGCCTCAGCGCCTACCATACCGCCAAGTGGGCGGTCGAAGGGTTTTCCGAATCATTGGCCAAAGAGATGGCCCCCTTCGGCGTCAAGGTGACGATGGTCGAACCCGGCGGCTTCCGCACCGACTGGGCCGGTTCTTCAATGACCATTGCGCCGATCGGCGAAGCCTATCAGCCGACGCTGGGGCCGATGCTGGCCTTCCTGCAGCAGCATAACGGCAGCCAAACCGGCGATCCGGCCAAGGCGGCGCAGGCGATCCTGCAGTTGGCGGCGCTGGAAGCCCCTCCGCTACGCCTGCTGCTCGGCAGCGACGCGGTGCATATGGCGGCGCAGGTGTTGGCAGAACGCCAGGCGGAGGACGCCGCGTTTCGCGCCCTCAGTCTCAGCACCGACCACGACGACAGCTCGCCGGATCACGCCGCGATGGCGGCGGTGGTGACGGGAAAATCCTAAGGAGCCCGCATTGAGCAGCGATCAAATTCCGGTTTCCGGCGCGCTGGCGGTACACCTGGCGGCGCAGGGCGTCGATATTGAGCAGCTCGGCCGATTGGCCGGGTTGCCCGCCGGGCTGTTCGGCGAACGGCGCGACAAGATTAAACTCACTACGCAACAGTTCTTCTCTCTTTGGCGCAGTCTGCCGCAGTTGAACGACGATCCCGCCTTCGGTCTGCGTCTGGGCGGCGAGGCGGCGCCGGAACACTATGACATTGCCTTGATCGCCGCGCTGCATTCCGCCACGCTGGGCGAAGCATTGCAAAAGGTGGCGCGCTATAAACGGCTGGTTTGCCCGGAAGAGCTGATGCTGGTGGAAGACGGCGACAGCATGCGCCTGCACACCCGCTGGACCATGAGCGAGGGCCACGCGCCGGCGCTGCTGATCGACGCCATGTTCGCCGCCATCACGGCCCTGTGTCGGCGCGGCACCGGCTTGCCCCTGCAGCCGCAGGCGATCGAATTGACCCGGCGAGCGGACGCCGCCTCGCCGCTGGCGCGCTATTTCGGCTGCCCGGTGACATTCAACGCCCCGCTGGACGTGCTGGTGTTCGATCGCGCGTTGATGCGTCAACCCTTCGTCACCTACAACCAGGCCATGCTGGCGGTGCTGCTGCCGGGGCTGGAGGCGGAGCTGGCCAAATCTCAGTCGGCGCACGATCTGCCCACGCAGGTGATGGCGATCCTCAGCCGCAGCATGCGCGGCCAGCGCCCCAGCGTCAACAGCGTGGCCGCTGAACTCTATCTCAGCCCGCGCACGCTGCAGCGCCGCTTGCAACAGCACGGCTACAGCTACCAGCAATTGTTGGACAAAACCCGCCACCGCACCGCCTGCCGGCTGTTGGCGGAAACCGACCTTGAACCGGGCGAAATCGCCTTTGTGCTGGGATTCGAAGAGCTGAATTCGTTCAGCCGCGCCTTTATTCAGTGGGAAACGCTGACGCCCAGCCGCTGGCGCACGCAGCGCGCCGCCGGCCAGTGGGAGAACAGAGCATGAAAGTGATTATTTTCGGCGCCAGCGGCATGGTGGGCCAGGGCGCGCTGCGAGAATGCCTGCGCGATCCGCGCGTCAGCGAAGTGCTCAGCATCGGCCGAAGCCCGTTGGCCCAGAGCCACGCCAAACTGCGCCAGCTTTCTGTGCCCGATCTGCGTGATCTGTCGGCGCTGGAGCCGCAGCTCGCCGGCTACGACGCCTGCTTCTTCTGCCTGGGGATTTCGTCCTCCGGCCTGAGTGAAGCTGAATATCGCGCGGTGACTTACGATCTGACGCTGGCCGCCGCCCGCCCGTTGGCGACGCTGAATCCGTCGATGGTCTTCGTCTACGTCTCCGGCCTCGGCACCGACAGCAGCGAACGCGGCCGCAGCATGTGGGCCAGGGTCAAGGGCGCCACCGAAAACGCGCTGCTGGCGCTGCCGTTCCACGCGGTGATGTTCCGTCCCGGCGCCATTGTGCCGCTGCACGGCATTCGCTCCAAAACCCGCCTCTACGATCTGGCCTATCGGCTGTTCAAGCCGCTGTGGCTCGGCGCATTGCGGCTGTTTCCCGCCCGGGTAAGCAGCACCGAACGAATCGGGCGGGCGATGCTGGCGGTGGCGCGACGGGAAAGCGCGCTGCGCATCATCGAACCGGCGCAGATCAACCGGCTGGCGGCATCCTGAACAACGGGGTTAACCGCCCCGCCGCCAATACTCCGCCACCCGGCGGCGCAGGTGTTCGATACCCTGCGGATGGTGAATAAACTGCTCCACCGGCATCATCCGCCAACGCTGCCCCTCGTCGCCGAAACGTATGGCGGCGATCTGCGCCGGAGTGATCATCCCGGCCATGAACCAGGTCGGCGGATAGCCGGGCAAAATGCCGTCGTAGCGCCGCCGCCAGACAACCTGACGTTCGGCGATCGCCACGCCGAACTCTTCCTGCGTCTCCCGCTGCACGCACTGCAGCGGCGTTTCGCCGTTCTCCCGCCCGCCGCCGGGCAGATCCCACAGGCCGGGCCACGGAATGCCCGGTTTATCGTCCCGTTGGTAAACCAGCAGGAAACCATCGCACAGCAGCGCGATCTTGGCCCCGCCAAACGCCTCGTCCGTCATGATTTTTCCGCTCCCTGCCCATTGCCTTTGACTGAACATCATACTTCATCCCCGCGCGGCCTGGTGTATAGTGAAAATCCGTTTTCACAACAGGCGAACAATAACGATGAACTCTCCGTTTCTGGTGACCCCTCAATGGCTTGCGCAACATATCAACGATGAAAATCTGGTGGTGATCGACGTCCGGATGTCGCCGGTGGGGCTAACGCCGAAAAAGGACATGCTTGCCGAGTTCGAACGCGGCCATATCCCCGGCGCGGTCTATTTCGACATCGACGAAGTGGCGGACAAAAACACCGCGCTGCCGCACATGCTGCCGACGGCGGCGGAGTTTGGCGCGGCGGTGGGCAAACTGGGCATCAGCGAGCGCGATACCCTGGTAATTTACGATGAGGGTAACCAGTTCTCCGCGCCGCGCGGCTGGTGGACCTTCCGCAATTTCGGCGCCCAGCATGTTTACGTACTGGACGAAGGGCTGAACGGCTGGACAGCGCAGGGCCAGGCGCTGGCCACCGGCCCGGCGCAGCCTGAACCGCAGGCGTTCAACGCCCGGTTCAACGCCGACGCGGTGGTGGATATGCGGCAAGTGGAACAGGCGTTAGGCACGCCGGTGCAAATTCTCGACGCGCGCGCCGCGCCGCGCTTTTATGCCGAAGCGCCGGAGCCGCGCCCCGGCCTGCACCGCGGCCACATTCCCGGCAGCATCAACATTCCGTACGGCGAGCTGCTGGAAAACGGCCGCTTCAAATCGCTGGAGGCGCTGCGCCAAACCTTCAGCGACAAGGGCGTGGATATCAACGGCCCGATCATCACCAGCTGCGGCTCCGGCGTGACGGCGGCGGTGCTGGCGTTCGGCCTGCTGTCGCTCGGCGCCCCGCAGGTCAAACTGTATGACGGCGCCTGGAGCGAATGGGGCCAGCTGAGCGGCAAACAGCCCATCGCCAAAGATTAGGTTTCGATCCGCTCGACCACGATCTGCGCCAGCCGCTGCACGGCCGCCGAGGGCTGATCCTCGGCGCGGTGCAGCACCACGCCGAGCTGGCCGAGAACGGGCAGCAGTTCGGGCGCCAACGGTGACAGGCCGGGCGGCAAACCCGCCGCCGTGCGCACCGTGACGCCCAACCCGGCGCTCACCGCCGCCCAAACGCCGTTCAGGCTGCGGCTGGTAAAGGCGATGCGCCAGGGAATGCCGGCGCGATCCAGCGCCTGCGTCGCCGCGCTGCGCATCAGACAGGGTGCGTCGAACATCACCAACGGCAACGGCTCATCCCCTTCTCGCCACGGCGCCAGCGCGAAGCCTGGCGACGCAATCCAGTGCAACTGCCGCTGCCCCAGCGCCTGATGAAACGGCGTGCTCAGACCGCCATCCCACGCCAGCGACAGATCCAGCTGGCCTTTCAGCACCCAGTCGATCAGCTCGGCATTGCGGGCGATGCGCGCCTCGATGCGCACCTTCGGATTGGCACGCGCAAAGCTGCCCAACACCTGCGGCAGAAACGTCTCGCCGAAATCCTCCTGCAGCCCCAGCCGCACCGTGCCCTGCAGATCCAACCCGCGCACCGCGGCGGCGGCTTCGTCATTAAGCTCCAGCAGGCGGCGCGCGTAACCGAGCAGGGTTTCCCCCGCCTCGGTCATCACCATGCCGCGTCCGGCCTTGCGCAGGATCGGCGCGCCGACCTGCTGCTCCAGCTTTTTCAGGTGAGCGCTGACCGCCGACGTCGAACGCCCCAGCCGTTCCGCCGCCTTGGCGAAGCTGCCCAGCTCGACGCCGGTGACGAAGCTGCGCAAATCCTCGAGATCGAACGTGATTCGCCCCATGCTGACCATCCTGATTTTCTGAACCATCAATCAAAATAATACCGATTTTACTGATAAAGATGGCGTGTCACACTCTCCCGGTCAATGTCTTTGCGGAGAATCCTTATGCTCGCGATGCAATACCGTTTCACCCTGCCCGCCGATTACGACATGGCGATCGTCCGCCGCCGCATCGCCGATTTCGGCCATCGGCTCGACGCCTGCCCGCAGCTGATCGTCAAAGCCTATCTGTACGCGCAGCGCAGCGAAGGCAGCGCCGAAAATCTCTACGCTCCCTTCTACCTGTGGAACAGCAGCGCCGGCATGAACGATTTCCTGGCCGGCGAAGGTTTCAGAGGCCTCAGCCAGGCGTTCGGCTGGCCGCGCGTCAATCATTGGCTGCCGTGGCTGACGCATTTCGATCGCCCTCATCTGGCCGAGGCCACCTGGGCAACCTGTCAGGAACAGGCCATCATCCCCTACAGCGATCTCCCTGCGCTGCGTCGGCAACAGCAGGCGGCGCCCGGCGCGCTGGCCTCCATCGTGGCGTTCGACCCCGCCGAGTGGCGGTTAGTGCGGCTGGATTTATGGCGTGAACCGCCGCAGGCACGGCCGCAAAACGGCCAGCTGTTCCGCGTCGGCCATCTGTCCATCCCCTTTGACCACACTGCGCCGCGGGTTGACAGTCAAACTTGATATTGATAATCATTATCAACATTAAACATTCACTTGCGGCTCGCGGGATGCGTGCCGCTCTCCGGGGTCAACCGTCATGCCGTCATCACCGATCACACCTTACGCCACCACCTGCTGCATCGTGGGGGGCGGCCCCGCCGGGCTGATGCTCGGCTATCTGCTGGCGCGGGCGGGGATCGACGTGACGGTGCTGGAGAAGCACGCCGATTTCCTGCGCGATTTTCGCGGTGACACCATTCACCCGTCGACGCTGGAAGTCATGCATCAGCTGGGTCTGCTCGACGAACTGCTGACGTTGCCGCACCAACGCGCGGAATCCCTGCATGCCGAAGTCGCCGGACGCGACATCAAGCTGGCGGATTTCAGCCGCCTGCCGACGCGCTGCAAATTTATCGCCTTTATGCCGCAGTGGGAGTTCCTCAACTTTTTGGCCCAGCAGACCGCCGCCTTCCCCAACTTCAGGCTGCTGACCTCAACGCAGGTTCATGAGCTGCTGTACGACCGCGGCCAGGTGTGCGGCGTGCTGGCCGATACGCCGGAAGGCCCGATCCGCGTGCGCAGCCAGTTGGTGGTCGGCACCGACGGCCGCAACTCGGTGGTGCGCGAACAGGCGGCGCTCAGCAGCCGATCCTTCGGCGCGCCGCGTGACGTCTTGTGGATGAAGCTCAGCAAGCAGCCGGGCGATCCGGCCTGGTCGATGGGCCACACCGGGCCGAAACAGAACTTCATCATGATCGATCGCGGCGACTACTGGCAGTGCGGTTACTCGATCGATAAAGGCAGCTTCGATGCGATCCGCCGCAGCGGGCTGGAGAAATTTTTACTGCACCTCGCCGAGGTGGCGCCGTTCCAGGACGATCGCCTGCAGGAGATCGTCGAGTGGGATCAGGTCAAACTGCTGAGCATTCGCATTGATCGTCTGGATCGCTGGGCCAAACCGGGGGTGCTGTGCATCGGCGACGCCGCGCACGCCATGTCGCCGATCGGCGGCGTGGGCGTCAACCTGGCGATTCAGGACGCGGTGGCCGCCGCCAACGCCCTGATCCCGCCGCTGCGCCAGCATCGGCTGCAGCTGAAGCATCTGCTGAGCGTGCAGCGCCGGCGCGAATTCCCCACTCGCGCCATCCAGTTTTTGCAGATCAAAATGAGTCAGCGTAAGCCGGGTCAGCGCCGCGCCGCCGGCGGCTCGCGCCTGATCGCCCGCGTCGGCAACAGCCGCTGGCTGCCGCGCCTGTTCGGCCGCATCATCGGCCTGGGTTTTCGCCGCGAAACGCCGCGGCATCTGTCCAACGAAACCTGCCCGCCGGAATAACATTGGTGATTTTTTCATCGCGCCGTATAATGATTGAATCGAACGATTTAATTAACTGGAGCGATTAAATGTACGCACTCACCGCGAACGAGGCCAAAACCCAATTCGGCGATTTGCTGCTCAAGGCGCAGCGTGAACCGGTGCAAATCAATCGCAACGGCAAACCGGTCGCCGTCGTCATGTCAGTAGAAGATTACCAGACGCTGGAAGATCTCAAATTACGCGCGCTGCAGCAAAAAATCGCGCAGGCTACCGCCGAGGAAGACGCCGGTAAGGCGGTAGACGGCGATGCCTTCTTCAACCGTCTGCTCACCGATGAAACCGACTGAGATGCCCGCGTTTCGCCTCACCCCGCAGGCGCAACAAGATCTGCTGGCTATTCGCCATTTCACCGTCGAGCACTGGGGCCAAGCGCAATCTCGCCGCTATCTTGAGCAGTTGAGAGAGGTCATGCATCATCTGGCGGATATGCCGGAAGCGGGTAAGGCCCACTTTCACGATCTGGGCGAAGAGATACGCAGTTTTCCTTACGCCAGCCATAGGATCTATTACCGCAGCCGCCCTGCCGGCATCACCGTTCTTGCCATTCTGCATCAGGCGATGGTGCCCCACCGGCATCTGGAACAACGGCTGTAATTTTTCTTACTCAAAGGGGCACTCATGTTCACCGTCCGTCAGGCATTGCTGGAAGATTTAACCCTGGTGCGCGATATCGGCATCCGCACCTATCACGCCCACTTCGGTGAGCTGTGGCGCTACCCGCACGAGCTGGAGGCCTTTCTGGCGGAGGATTTTTCCGTCTCCGCGCTGGACCAGACGCTGCGCCAGCCGGACGTGTGCTGGCTGTTGGCCTATGAGGATGACGCCCTGGTCGGCTATGCGCGGGTGAACTTCGACAGCCTGCTGGCACCAACCGAACAAATCGGCGCAGAGCTGCAGAAAATCTATTTCCTGCCGGGCCATGCCGGCAACGGCTATGGCCAGCACCTGTTCGAACAGGTGCAGCAGCGGGCTATCGACCGTCGGCAAAAAACGCTGTGGCTGGAGGTGCTGCAACGCAACACCGGCGCCCAACGTTTTTATCAGCGCCAGGGATTGAGCATGTGTGGCGAGACCTGCTACACCAGCGCCCAGGGCTCGATAGGCATCTGGTATATGAGCAAGGCGCTGTAACCGCGCCCCGCTCCGCCGCCGTTTAGCGCGGCTCCCGCTGCAGCATCAGGAACAGCAAGGCAAACGCATTGGGCGCCAGGTAGATCAGCGCCCCCAGCTGCACCGCCAACGGATCCTTCTTGGCCTGCCAGGCCATAAACCAGTCGCCGGCGACCACCATAAAGCCGACGCCCCACACCGCGATCGCGCAAAGCGCTCCCAGCATCGCCCAGGCTTTGCCCTTGGCGAAGGCGGCGTAAGGGCCTTTCAATCGCCCGATCATCAGCACCACGCCCGCGGCCGCGAATAGGCCGGCCAGCGTTTCCAGCGCGGTGATGACCGCCAACCCCAACATGCAGGCCCAGTCGGCGCGGATCGCGCGCCACATCAGCCCCGGCGTTTGATAGGTATCCTGCATGGCAAGCAGCGGCCCGACCGCATTGCGCGCGGTGCCGGCGAAATCCGCCGTATTGTTCAACAGGCTGAACAGCCCCCACAGGGCCGGAAACAGAGACAGGACGATGCAACCGAGGCGTGACACAGTGATTTCGTTCATGATGATGTTAGCTATCCATGGCAAGGGATTAATAAAGAACGTCTTTTAGATTAATCCATAACATCAGCAAGGAAAAACAACGGCACGACTTTCAGACATGCGGCTCCCATTTTTTCGTTCAAATCGCCACCAGCCCGCGTACGCCGTCCTGTTCCATATTGCTGCCGGCGCCGCGCTGCACGATGCTGCCGCGCGACATCACCAGATAGCTGTCCGCCAGATCGGCGGCGAAGTCATAGAACTGCTCCACCAGCAGGATCGCCATATCGCCGCGCGCCGCCAGCTGTTTGACCACTGCGCCAATCTCCTTGATCACCGAAGGTTGGATCCCTTCCGTCGGTTCGTCGAGGATCAACAGCTGCGGCCGGCAGGCCAGCGCCCGACCGATCGCCAGCTGCTGTTGCTGCCCGCCGGAGAGATCGCCGCCGCGCCGATCCTTCATCTGCCGCAGCACCGGAAACAAATCATAGATCGGATCCGGCACCGCGCGCGCGTCGGCGCCGGAAAAGCGCGCCAGCCCCATCAGCAGATTTTCCTCCACCGTCAGGCGCGGGAAAATCTCCCGCCCCTGCGGCACATAGGCGATGCCCGCCTGCACCCGCTGATGCGGCTTTTTACCGGTGATGGCTTCGCCCTGCCAACGGACGCTGCCGCTGCGCGCCGGGATCAGCCCCATCAGGCATTTCAGCAACGTGGTCTTGCCCACGCCGTTGCGCCCCAGCAGGCAGGTCACCTCGCCGATGCGCGCCTCGAACGACAGGCCGCGCAAAATGTGGCTGCCGCCGTAAAACTGATTCAATTCCTCTACCTGCAGCATGATTACGCCTCCTCAGCGCCCCAGATATACCTCAATCACCCGTTCATCGGCCTGCACCTGCGCCAGCGATCCTTCCGCCAGCACCTGTCCCTGATGCAGCACCGTCACGCGATCGGCAATGGTTTCCACAAACCCCATGTCGTGCTCCACCACCATCAGCGAATGCTTGCCCGCCAGCTCGCGGAACAGTTCGGCGGTGTAGTCGGTTTCGGCGTCGGTCATGCCGGCCGCCGGCTCGTCGAGCAGCAGCAGGTGCGGTTCCTGCACCAGCAGCATGCCGATCTCGAGAAACTGTTTCTGCCCGTGGGACAGCAGCCCGGCGGGCCGGTGGCGCTCATGCCCCAGCCGCAGGGTCTTCAGCATCTCGTCGATGCGGTCGCGCTGCTCGCTGCTCAGGCGAGCGCGCAGGCAGGCCCACACCGACTTGCGGGTTTTCTGGGCGATCTCCAGATTTTCGAACACCGTCAGCGCCTCGAACACCGTCGGTTTTTGAAACTTGCGGCCAATGCCGGCGTGGGCGATCTGCATCGGCGCCAGCCGAGTCAGATCGACGGTCTGGTCGTAAAACACCCTGCCGCTGTCCGGCCGGGTTTTGCCGGTGATCACATCCATTAGCGTGGTCTTGCCGGCGCCGTTGGGGCCAATCACGCAGCGCAGTTCGCCGACGCCAATGCGCAGCGACAGATCGGTCAGCGCGCGAAAACCGTCGAAGCTGACGTTGACGTTGTCGAGCTGCAGCACCGGATCGGTTTGCTGCCGGTATTTGTCCGCCGGCAGCGGATGGGTAAACAGTTCGTCGGTCACTTGCATCGCCTTCATGAGGTTTTCCTCCGCCGCAGCAGGCCGATCACTCCTTTGGGCAGAAACAGCGTGACGACGATAAACATCAGGCCGAGGAAGAACTGCCAGTATTCGGGAATGGCCATGGTGAACCAGCTCTTGGCGCCGTTGACGATGCCGGCGCCGAGCAGCGGCCCCACCAGCGTGCCGCGCCCGCCGAGCGCCACCCAGATGGCGGCCTCGATCGAGTTGGTCGGCGACATTTCGCCGGGGTTGATGATGCCGACCTGCGGCACATAGAGCGCGCCGGCCAGCCCGCACAGCACCGCCGACAGCGTCCAGACGAACAGCTTGAAGCCCTTCGGGTCGTAGCCGCAGAAGGTCAGGCGGTTTTCCGCATCGCGCACCGCGGTCAGCACCCGGCCGAATTTGCTGCGCGCCAGGGCAAAGCCGATGGCCAGGCTGGCGGCCAGCAGCAGCACCGTCGCCAGGAACAGCGCCACCCGCGTGCCGGCGGCGGTGATGGGAAAGCCGAGCAGCGTGGTGAAACCGGTAAAGCCGTTATTGCCGCCGAAGCCGGTCTCGTTGCGAAAGAACAGCAGCATGCCGGCATAGGTCAGCGCCTGGGTCATGATCGAGAAATACACCCCTTTGATTTTCGAGCGAAAGGCGAAGTAGCCGAACAGGAAGGCCAGCAGGCCCGGCACCAGCACGATCAGGCACAGCGCCCAGGCGAAATGCTGGGTGCCGCTCCAGAACCACGGCAGCTCATTCCAGGAGAGGAACGCCATAAATGCCGGCAGCCCGTCGCCCGCCGCCTGCCGCATCAGGTACATGCCCATGGCGTAGCCGCCGAGCGCGAAGAATAGCCCGTGGCCGAGCGACAGCAGCCCGGCATAGCCCCACACCAGATCGAGCGCCACCGCCACCACCGCGTAGCACAGGATCTTGCCCGCCAGCGTCAGGGTATAGGTGGACACCGCCAGCGGATGATCCGCCGGCAACAGCGTCAAGAACGGCATCACCAACAGCGCCAGCAACGCCAGCGCGCCGATGCTCAACGCCAGCCGGGGCGCTTTCTGCACGCCGGTTACGGTCAATGGTTGGCTCATCAGTCAATCACCCTGCCCTTGAGGGCGAACAGCCCCTGCGGACGCTTTTGAATAAACAGAACGATCAGCACCAGGATCAGGATCTTGCCCAACACGGCGCCGATCTGCGGTTCGAGGATCTTATTGACGATGCCGAGGCCGAAAGCCGCCGCCACCGTCCCCGCCAGTTGGCCGACGCCGCCGAGCACCACCACAAGGAACGAATCGATGATGTAACCTTGCCCCAGCTCCGGCCCGACGTTGCCCAACTGCGACAGCGCCACCCCGCCGAGCCCGGCGATGCCGGATCCCAGCCCGAAGGCCAGCATGTCCACCCGGCCGGTGGGCACGCCGCAGCAGGCGGCCATCGCGCGGTTTTGCGTCACCGCGCGCACGTTCATGCCGAGCCGGGTCTTGTTCAGCAACAGCCAGGTCAACGCCAGCACCAGCAGCACGAACGCGATCACCGCGATGCGGTTCCACGGCAACACCAGATTCGGCAACAGCTGCACGCCACCCGACAGCCACGCCGGGTTGGCGACCTCGACGTTCTGCGCGCCGAACAGCACCCGCACCAGCTGGATCAGCACCAGGCTGATGCCCCAGGTGGCCAGCAGGGTTTCCAGCGGCCGGCCGTACAGGTGGCGGATCACCGTGCGTTCCAGCGCCATGCCGATCCCGGCGGTGATGGCGAACGCCACCGGCAGCGCCGCCAGCGGATAGAGCGCCAGCCACTGCGGCGCAAACTGTTGAAACAGCCCCTGAACCAGATAGGCCGAATAGGCGCCGAGCATCAGCATTTCGCCGTGCGCCATATTGATGACGCCGAGCAAGCCGTAGGTGATCGCCAGACCGAGCGCCGCCAGCAGCAGGATCGAACCGAGCGACAGGCCGCTGAACGCCTGGCCGAGCAGATCGCCGATCATCAGGCGGTGCTGCACGCGCTGCAGGCTGCGTTGCGCCTCGGCGCGCACCGCGGCGTCCGGCTCATTGGCCGCGTCGGTCAAGGCTTGCAGCCGCGCGCGGGTTTCCGGCTCGCCCGATTCCCCCAGCAGCCGCACCGCATTGAAGCGCACCTGCGGGCTGGCGTCGGTCAATTGCAGGTTCGCCAGCGCAATGCTCAGCGCGTCGCGTACCTGCGGGTCTTTCTCCTGCGCCAGCCGCCGGGTCAACAGCGGCAACTGCTCGCCCTGCGCCTCGCGCTGCAGCGCGGTCGCCGCCTGCAGCCGCACCGCAGCGTCCGCACTGACCAACCGCTGCGCCGACAACGCGTTGGCGATCAGAATGCGCAGCCGGTTGTTCAGCCACACCTTCTTCGGCTCGCCAACCGGGGCCGCCTCACCTTCAAGCGGCAGATAGCGGTCGCCCTGGCGGATAAAGGCGCGTTTCGCCTCGTCGATCGCCACGGTTTCCTGCTGCAGCCCCTGCAGCAACGGCAGACGCGCAGGATCCGGCTCGGCCGCCCACGCCTGCAGCAGTTTGGCCTGCTGCGCGCGAGTGGCCGCCGCGAACTCATCGGCCGGCCCGGCCTGCGCCAGCAGGGGCCAGGCGCACAATAGCCACAGCCCGGCGCGCAGAGAGGATAAAAACGGAGATTGCATCAGCTGCCTCTTCTGTTGGGCCGGCGCGCGTCGAGCCGCGCCGGCGCTGAGTGACGTTACTTGCCGCCTTTCACCGGGTAATCCGGTTTTTTGTCGTTGCCGGCGATATACGGGCTCCACGGCTGCGCACGCACCGGCGCTTCGGTCTGCCACACCACGTTGAACTGGCCGTTGCTCTCGATCTCGCCGATCATCACCGGTTTGTGCAGGTGGTGGTTGGTTTTGTCCATGGTCAGCGTGAAGCCCGACGGCGCGGCGAAGGTTTGCCCGGCCATCGCCGCGCGCACCTTATCGACGTCGGTGGTGCCGGCCTTTTCCACCGCCTGCGCCCACATGTGCAGGCCTACGTAAGTGGCTTCCATCGGATCGTTGGTCACCGCGGTGGCGTAATTCGGCAGATTGTGCGCCTTGGCGTAGGCTTTCCACTGGCTGACAAACTGTTTATTGGTCGGGTTATCCAGCGATTCGAAGTAGTTCCAGGCCGCCAGGTTGCCCACCAGCGGTTTGGTGTCGATGCCGCGCAGCTCTTCCTCGCCGACCGAGAAGGCGATCACCGGCACGTCGGTGGCCTTGACGCCTTGGTTGGCGAGTTCTTTGTAGAACGGCACGTTGGAATCGCCGTTGATGGTGGAGATCACCGCGGTGTTGCCGCCGGCGGCGAACTTCTTGATGTTGGCGACGATGGTCTGGTAATCGCTGTAGCCGAACGGCGTATAGACCTCTTCGATATCCTTGTCCTGCACGCCTTTGCTGTGCAGGAAGGCGCGTAGGATCTTGTTGGTGGTGCGCGGATAGACGTAATCGGTGCCCAACAGGAAGAAGCGCTTGGCGCCGCCGCCGTCCTCGCTCAGCAGGTATTCCACCGCCGGGATCGCCTGCTGGTTCGGCGCCGCGCCGGTGTAGAACACATTTGGCGACATCTCTTCACCTTCGTATTGCACCGGATAGAACAACAGTCCGTTCAGCTCCTCAAACACCGGCAGCACCGACTTGCGCGACACCGAAGTCCAGCAGCCGAACACCGCCGCCACCTTGTCCTGGCTCAGCAGCTGGCGCGCCTTTTCGGCGAACAGCGGCCAGTTGGAGGCCGGATCCACCACCACCGGCTCCAGCTTTTTGCCGAGCACCCCGCCTTTGGCGTTGATCTCGTCGATGGTCATCAGCGCCACATCCTTCAGCGGCGTCTCGGAAATCGCCATGGTGCCGGAGAGCGAACTCAGAATACCGACCTTGATGGTGTCGGCGGCCTGCGCGCTCCAGGCCAGGCCCATGCCGATCGCGGCGGCGGACAGCGCAAAAGCTTTGATAAAACGACGACGTTGCATAGTTCAAACTCCTGATGTGTGTGAAATCAAAATCGTTACGCCGAGCGCACAGGCTGCTGAGCCCGCGCCTGGTGCAACATGTGCAGCGTTATTTTTCGTACCTCTGCCTTGCTGACGGCGATATGCTCGCCGAGCAGCGTTTGCGCCGCCCCGCTTTGCCGCTGCAGGATCGCCTGCAAAATGGCGGCGTGTTCGCGGTAGGTGGCGTCCACCCGCGCCTGCTGGGTGAAATCCAGCCGGCGAATGATGCGGATTTTTTCGGTCAGTTCGCGGTGAATGCGCGCCATTTCGCCGTTGCCCGCCGCGGCCACTAACGCCTGATGAAACTGCTCATCGTGCTGCGACACCGCCTTGCCGTCCGCCAGGCGCGGCGCTTCGGCCCAAAAACGGCTCAGCGCCGCCAGCGCGCCTGGCGTTTCCCCGGCCGGGCGTTCGCACAGCCGTTTCACCGCCTCTTGTTCCAGCACGATGCGCAGGTCGTACAGCTCTTCGAAGTAGGCGAAATCGAACGGCCGCACCTGCCAGCCGCTACGAAACAGCACCTCGACATAGCCTTCGCGCTCCAGCCGAAACAGCGCCTGGCGCACCGGCGTGCGGCTGGCCGCCATGCGCTGCGCCACCTCGCTTTCGCTGAAGCGATCGCCCGGCAGCAGGCGAAACTCGAAAATGTCGGCCTTGAGCTGCAGATAAATGCGCTCCGCCAGCCCCTCCGGGCGCGCCTTGTGCTCTCCGTTGGTGATTTGCATCATCGCTTCTCCGTTCAGACCGCCTTTTCCAGCCACAGCAGGGCGTCGCCCGGCCCGACCGGCCGCCCCTGCCGGCAGCTGATGCGCTTAACGATCCCGGCGCGCGGCGCGGTGACCGCCAGCTCCATTTTCATCGCCTCGACCACGATCAGCGGCTGCCCGGCCGCCACCGCCTGCCCCGGTTCCACCAGGATCTTCCACACGCTGCCGTTCAGATCGGCGCTGACCAGATCGCCGTCGATGGCGTCTTCTTCCTCCGGCGGCAACAGCTGCGCCTCGGCCTCGTCGTCATCGCTGCGCCAGCGCGCCACTTCGGCGCTGAACGCCTGCTGCTGGCGATGCTGGAAGTCGGCGATCGCCCCGGCGTTGTCGGCCAGGAAACGGGTGTAGGCGGCGAAGTCGAACTCGCTCTCGTCGATGCGCACCTGCATGCGCCCTTCGCGGAACGCTTCGCGCTGCTCGTCCAACTCATGCTCGCTGACCGGGTAGAAGCGCACCTGATCGAAAAAGCGCAGC
Source organism: Serratia sp. PGPR-27 (assembly GCF_022678525.1). NCBI lineage: Bacteria > Pseudomonadati > Pseudomonadota > Gammaproteobacteria > Enterobacterales > Yersiniaceae > Serratia > Serratia sp. PGPR-27. The sequence goes on from NZ_JALBYS010000010.1 coordinate 104,531, forward strand.
AGCCAGGGCTCACCGGCGGTGAACTGCGGGTTTTTGAGGAATTTGTTCCAGATCGGCAGCGTGCGCCCCACCAGCTGGTAACCGCCCGGCGAGTCCATGCCGTAGATGCACATGTACATGCCGCCGATGCCGACCGTCCCTTCGGCGGTATGGGTGCGCGCCGGGTTGTATTTGGAGCTCAGCAGGCGATGGCGCGGATCGAGCGGCACCGCGCAGGGCGCGCCGAGGTACACGTCCCCCAGCCCGAGGATCAGGTAGCTGGCGTCGAACAGAATGTCGCGCACCTGCTCGCGTCGGCTCAGGCCGTTGATGCGCTGAATGAAATCGACGTTGTTCGGCAGCCAGGGCGCCGAGGCGCGCACCGTCTGCTGATAGCGATCCACCGCCCCCAGCGTGGCCGAATCCTCGAACGCCATCGGCAGCCACACGGTGCGCGTCGGCACCTTCAGGCGGCTGACGTCCCCCAGCGCCCGTTCGCGCGCCAGCAGGCGCTGCAGCAGGTCGGCCTGGCTAATCTGCCGGCTGTCGTAGCGGATCTGCAGCGAACGCACGCCCGGAGCCAGCTCCGCCACGCCCGGGATCGCCTCCTGCCGCAGCGACTGCATCAGCAGATGAATGCGCAGGCGCAGCGCCAGATCGAGCACGTTGTCACCGTACTCCATCAGGATGTAACCGTCCCCCGCCTGGCGATACGCCACCGCCGGGCGCCCCTCCGCCGCCGGCAGCGCTGCCAGTACCGCGGCGGAAACGCTGTCCGCCGGGGCCAGATCCGGCGGCGGCAGGGTGATGGCCTTCACCGCCGCCAGCGCTTCGATGCTGCCAAGCTGCGCCTGCTCCAGCGACTGCGCCTGCCGGAAGCCGATCGGATGGAACCGGATGCGGTCGCCCGGCTTCACCTGCCCCACTTTCCACAGTTCGGCCTTGGCAATGGTCACCGGGCAGACGAAGCCGCCGAGGCTCGGCCCGTCGCGGGTCAGGATCACCGGGAAGTCGCCGGTGAAGTTGATCGCGCCGATGGCGTACTCGCAGTCGTGCACGTTGGAAGGATGCAAACCGGCCTCGCCGCCGTCCTCCCGCGCCCACTCGGGCTTCGGCCCCGCCAGGCGCACGCCGAGGCGGTTGGAGTTGTAATGCACCTGCCAGTCGGTGGCGAAGAAGGCCTCTATCGATTCAGCGGTGAAAAAGTCCGGCGCGCCGTGCGGCCCGTACAGCACGCCGATGTGCCATTGATCGCCGTAGTGCGGGATCAGGCTGTCGTCCATCGCCTGCGGCGCGGCGATCGGCGCCGGCGTGGTGCTGGCCGCCAGCGCCGGTTGGGCGATCGCCAGCATGTCCGCCACGCGCAAGGTGCGCCCGGCGTGGCCGCCGAACTGCCCGAGCGCGAAGGTGGAGCGGCTGCCGAGGTACACCGGCACGTCGAAGCCGTTACGCACCGCCAGATAGGTGCGGCAGCCGTGCGTAGCGCGCCCCAGCGTCAGCACCTGCCCGGCCCGCACCGTAATCGGCCGCCAATACGCAACCGCCTCGCCGTCCAGATCGGCCGGGCAGCTGGCGCCCGTCAGCGCGATGGTGGCGTCGCAGTGAAAGCGCAGCGTCGGCCCCTGCAGGGTAAACTCCAGCCCGGCCGCCGCCGGGTGGTTGCCGACGATGCGGTTGGCCAGCCGAAACGCGAAGTCGTCCATCGGGCCGGACGGCGGCACGCCGATGTCCCAATAGCCGAGGCGGCCGGGATAATCCTGCACGCTGCTGTAGGTGCCGGGTTGCAGCACTTCGAGGCAGTGCGGCTGGAAACGCAAATCGTCCAGCAGGCGCGTCCAGACGTCGCCGCGCTGAAATTGCGGCGTGGCGATCACCTGCCGCAGATAGTCGAGGTTGGTGGCGATGCCGTGCAAACGGGTCGCCGCCAGCGCCACGCGCAGTTTTTCCAGCGCCTGCGCCCGGTCAGCGCCGTGCACGATCAGCTTGGCGATCATCGGGTCGTAAAACGCCGAAACTTCGCTGCCGGTCGCCACCCAGCCGTCGAGGCGCACGTCGTCAGGGAAATGCACCTCGGTCAGCACGCCGGGGCTGGGCTGGAAGTTTTTCAGCGGATCTTCGGCATAGAGGCGCACCTCGATCGCCGCGCCCTGCGGCGCGCGGCGCAATGCCGCCCAATCCAGCGCATCGCCCGCCGCCACCTGCAGCATGCATTCGATCAGATCCAGACCGGTGACCATCTCGGTGATCGGGTGCTCTACCTGTAAGCGGGTGTTCACTTCCAGGAAATAAAACTCGTCGCGCGCGGCGTCGTATATGAACTCCACCGTGCCGGCGCTGCGGTAATTCACCGACTCGCCCAGCGCCACCGCCGCCCGATGCAGCGCCTGGCGGGTCGCCGCCGGCAGATGCGGCGCCGGGGTTTCCTCCACCACCTTTTGGTTGCGGCGCTGCAGTGAACAGTCGCGCTCGCCGAGCGCCGCCACCTGCCCCTGGCCATCGCCGAAAATCTGCACCTCGACGTGGCGCGCCCGATCGACGAAGCGTTCGATAAAGGCGCCGGCGTCGCGGAAGAACTGCTCCCCCAGCCGTTTGACGCTGTCGTACGCGTCGCGCAGCGCCGCCTCGTCGTCACAGCGCGTCAGGCCGATGCCGCCACCGCCGGCGGTGCTTTTCAGCATCACCGGGTAGCCGATGCGCGCAGCGGCGGCGACCGCCTGCTCAACGTTCTCCAGCAAGCCGGTACCCGGCGTCATCGGCACCCCGGCCAACGCCGCCAGCTCGCGCGCCCGGTGCTTGAGGCCGAACTCGCGCATCTGCGCCGCCGTCGGGCCGATAAAGGCGATGCCGGCCGCCTCGCAGGCTTCGGCAAACTCGGCGCTCTCGGACAAAAAGCCGTAGCCGGGGTAGATCGCCTGCGCGCCGGTGGCGGCGGCGGCCGCAAGGATCTTGTCGATGCGCAGGTAGCTGTCTGCGGCCTTGTCGCCGCCGAGCGCCACCGCCCTGTCGGCTTCGGTGACGTGCGGCGCATTGCGGTCAGCGTCGGAATAAACCGCCACGCTGGTGACGCCCAGGCGTTTCAGGGTGCGAATGGCGCGGCAGGCAATTTCGCCGCGGTTAGCGATCAGTACGGTAGTAAACATGTTCATGCTCCCTTAACGCTGGCGAGATAGTCGCGCCAGCCGCCAAACTCAGTGATATCCATGGCGCCTTCCAGCGCCCAGGCTTCGCAGATAAACCCCTTCACCCGCCGGCCGTCCGCCAGCAGAAGTGTGCCGATGCCCAATGGCGTCGGGATTTCCGCCACAAACTCGCCGAAACGGGCCAGCGGGATGTCCCACAGCTCTACGCGGATCGCCGCCCCCTGCGCCGCGCGCGCCAGCCCCGGCTTCGGCGGCTCGGTATCGGCCAGCGCGTACAGGCGGTAACAGGGAGCGGTAACGGTTTGCTCTACCCACACCGCGTCGCGCTGCGTCAGCTGGGCGTTGAGCGGCATGCCGCTAAGGTGAGCGCCTACTACCGCCAGACGCACGTGTCCCGAAGACGGGGCCAGCGCCGGCTGCGGCGGCAATGCCCGGCCGATAGCGCCGAGCGGCAAGGCGCTTTGCCGTTGCCAGCGCAGGCCAAACGCCGCCAGCGCCCGGTCATGCCAGGCGGGCGCAATCAGGGTGATGCCCGCCGGCAGGCCGTCTTCGCGCAGCGGCCCCGGCAGCGCCAGCGCGCTCAGATCGGCCAGGTTGGTGAAATTGGTGTAAGTGCCGAACTGCGAATTGAACAGCACCGGTTCCTGCGCCATCTCCGCCAGGGTGCGGATAGTGGGCGCGGTCGGCACCACCAGCGCGTCGAACGGCGCCAGCCGCTGGGCGATCTGCCGCGCCAGCTCGGCGCGCAGGTATTCCGCCTTGTAGGCGTCGCAGGCGCTGTAGCCGAGGCCGTTGCCAACGATGCCGCGCACCACCGGATCGATGGCCTGCGGGCTCGCTTCCAGCACCTGCTCAATCGCCACGGTGCGCTCCGCCACCCAAGGCCCGTAATACAGCTGTTCCGCCAGGGTGCGAAACGGCGCGAAATCGAGGGGTTCCAGCGTGGCGCCGCCCGCCTGCAGCTGCGCCAGCGCACGATGAAACGCCCGCTCGGCCTGCACGTCGCCGAAAAACTCCAGCTGGGCGGGAACGGCAAAACGCGGCGCGGCGGGGATATCCGCCGGCGCGGTATGCGGATCGGCACGAGAATACGGGTCTGCCGCGTCAAAGCCGCTCGCCAGCTCCGCCACCTGCGCGGCATCGGCCACCGTCAACGCGAAGACCGACACCGTATCGTTCAACCGGCAGGCCGGCACCACGCCGCGGTTGGACAACCGCCCTTTGGTCGGCTTCAGCCCGACGATGTTGTTGAACCCGGCAGGCACGCGCCCCGAACCGGCGGTATCGGTGCCCAGCGCGAACGGCACCAGGCCGCGCGCCACCACCGAAGCGGAGCCGGAGCTGGAACCGCCGCTGACGTAACGGCTGTCGAAGCTGTTGACCACCGCGCCATAAGGTGAGCGGGTGCCCACCAACCCGGTAGCGAACTGGTCGAGGTTGGTTTTACCGAGGGCGATCGCCCCGGCGGCGCGCAGGTGGGCGACCACGGTGGCGTCCGCCGCGGCCTGATAGGTGAACGCCGGGCAGGCGGCGCTGGTCGGCCAGCCGCCGACGTCGATATTGTCTTTGATGGCGAAGGGCACGCCGAACAGCGGCAGGCGGCTGAGATCGCCGGCGACCGCCTCGAGCCTCTGCGCGAGCTGCCGATACTGCTGCTCGCGCTGCGCCGGCGTGGCGAGATACAGCCAGGCGTTATCGTCCGGGTTCAGGCCGGCGACCAGCGTTTCGATCGTCGCGCTGACGCAGGCGAGGCGCTCGCCCGCCGGACGAGTTTGATAATGGTGCTGCCATTCACTGAGGGTAAAACCGCACGCTTCAACAGGTTCGCTCATCGGCTGAATTCCATCTGGTACACAAGATGGGATCCAACAGAGCAACCGTCGTGCCAATTTTTAATCTCATGATTTCAATAAATTATAATTAAAACTTATGACAGCGGCGGCAAACGGGCTGCACCAGCGGTGCGCAGCGGGGGAACAAAAAGAGTGCAATGGCGGGATGACGCAGAGGAAAAAAACGGGGCGGCGATACTCGCCGCCCCGGAAGGATGATATGGATAGGTCAGCCATCAGCCGCAAGTTCAGTACCTACCATGTGGTGAGCGCCACCCTTCTCCAGGTATTGGCCGCCGTGCAAACATAAAAGAATGCGGAGTCTGCCGACCATTGGCCTATTTTACCGGGCGCAACGGCCGAAGCGGGGACGGCAACTCTGACACCTACGGGATCTCCGTTCACGTTCGCTGAATCATAAATATTCAACACTTTTATGTGGCCAGAGGAGAATTGGTTATTCGGCCCACCAATAGGGTAAGCGCCGTTACCGGCAGGATAAACGCCATTGTCAGCGACCGTTAACTGCTTAGTGTACAACCCGCTCCATTTGAATGAGGGCTGTCCTAAGGCGGTCGCGATATCCTTCTGCGGCGAAAAATCAGCAGGGGAGATGGATACGCCGCTGCTGGTCGTATTGTTATTCGCGCCAAGCGTAAACTTAGGTGCAAAACTAATGAAAGAAGCCCCGTCCTGAGCCAACCTGACGCCCGGTTCAAACCCCTGAAGGTTATTGCCTGGAGAAATACCGCCAAAGTAATGATAGTTGGTACTTCCCCCTCTGGCTGCATAGAACAGGTTATCGGAGTCGCCCTTGATGCCATGGAAAATCGCCGGATAAGCGCCATTACTGGCCCTGTCCGCCAAGGACCACGGAAGCTGCCTTGGAGCCATATCGGCGATTGCCGCGTTGGCGAATCTTGTCGTATTGCTCATCATGTTATCAAACACAAATGCCGCCGCAATGCCGTTTACCGGCTCTGCCGCCACATTGTAAGTGGTAGTACTCACGTTATAGAAACCGCCTCGACATTCAAAAGTGCTTCCATCACTCTGAAGAATGGCTTCACCTTCGCAAGTAAACTGCCCCAGGATGTTATCGGTGTTGGTCCGGGTGAGTTTGATCGCCGTTGCGCCGACGCCGCCGAACAGGTGGATATAGCAGAAACCGTTGTACCAGGTTGCTCTGTTGGCGTTTCCTCTCAGCTCCAGCCCCACGCCGGCATCCGTATTTGTGCCGCCATCGCCCGGATTGCCGGAAACTTTGATCTGACATTGAATTTCATGGAACCCCACGCCGTGGAAGGAGCTATCCCCGCCATTGCTTTCCATCAAGATGTTCGACAAGCCACGGTGGAACCGGCAAGAGTGAAAACTGACGAACTCGGTAAACGCACCGGCATAGCCGTTCAACAGATGTAGGTTCACAAAAAACTTCATAATCAGCAATCTTTCATGCCGCATGAAGCAGGAACCATTAATCCGATAGCCGGTGCCCGTATATAACGCGCCCTTGGCCGGCGTAATCGTCAGGTCGCTGATATATCTGTTGGTATGGATCCCGGAACCGCCTTTCGACTCAAAACACGCATGATCATTAGACGTCGGCTTAAAGAAGAATTTTGTACTAATCCAATTTTCACCCTCTATCGCAATGCCTTTATCTCCGGTGTAGTTTTCCCCCCCTAAATTTAACGTATCCGTAATGTAATAGTTGCCGGCAGGCACATAGAGCTTCTTGCAGCCTTGGCTAATCGCATAAGCGATAGCCTGTTTAAACGCCTGCGTATCATCCGTACCAACGCCAGCGGTATCATTCCAATCACCCTTCGCGCCGAACATCTGCGGGGTAATGTGGGCCACGCCTTCATTCGGGAAGGAGTACTGAATGAGTTGATTGCCCGTCACCCCAGCAATCGTAGAGAGAATAGGTTTAAAAGCGCAATCCCAGGCGTTCTTGCCAATAAGGGTCGTTTCGTCAAATTCCCCGCCTAACTCCAGCGCCCGAGCAGGCGCAGCCAGTTTAATCACATTCCCTTCAATAATGGCGTTTTTCCCATTCAAGAAACGGATATAACCAAACCCAGAGTCCGTCACCCGATTGCCGGAAAACACCGTACGGTCGCCATACAACTTGATCCATACCTGACTGGCGCCCCATCCGGAGTTGGTTATCTTATTGCCGGTCATCACGCAGCTATTAGCGAACAGGGCAACCTTGCAGTTATTGATAATATTGCCTGAAAGGGTCGCCTCCGTTGCGGCAATGCCATTGAAGGCCGACGTCGTGGAGGTACCACAGAAATTTAAAAAGTTATCTGCGATAACAGACTCCGTGACAGAAATATCATTGTTACCATGATAATCGATGCCATTCTCAACGGTATCCTCAACGTGATTCCCGATGATTCGGGAATTATTCGTAGGAATTTTGGTGGGGTTATTTACTAAGGAATAGTCTATCTGAATGCCGAACCTTTCGATCGTCTTGATGTAGTTATTAGAGATATTAATGTCACTGATTCCACCCAGCGCGATGCCATAGCTGGTATTAACAATATGGTTATTGGCAACGGTCAGGTTAGTAAATGAATGAGGCGTGCCGGTCACCTCGTTATTGAGCGTCACCCCGCCCCCTCTTTGCGTGTGCCCTGCCCCTGCCGGTTTCGCAGGCTTGTGCCCATCGTGAATATGATTGTTCACGATTAAGATGTCATAAGCCTCTCTGTTCACACCCGTTTTCAGCAGGATCCCATCACCCTGGTGATTCGTCAGCTCGTTATTCTGGATCGTAATATGGCGGCCGCCACGAACCGCGATAGGTTCCTCTCCCAAATCTTTAAGTAAATTGTTCTCAAGGGTAACTGACGTACAGTCAGAAAGGCCCAAAGCATCAGTATGCATACTGATGACACAATTTCTCACGGTGAAGTTTTCACAACGGGTGAAAGCCATGCCGGTACACGCGCGTGTGGCATACCACCAAATAGGATCTGTATCTTTCTGAGTCACCTTTCTCGTAATCCTCAGATCTTCCACGATGAAATTCGACTGTTCAACGGTATTAAAAATGTTGATTTGAGGCGTATCGTCATCCAGGTGAATTTCACCACCGCCATAAATATGGCAGTTGCTGGGGATCTGCAGAGGCTGCCAAGCCGAACCCAACGTCAACCGATAGACATTCGCCATTCTGACCTGGCGTTTTTTCATCGATTTAGCGGCGTCAATCGCCACTTTAGCGAACATGGCGCTAACAGCATCTCGATCATCGGCCAGGCCATCGCCTACGGCGCCAAACTGTTCAGGGGTATATTCAGCGAATTCGCCGCCGTCATTGACCTGAGCTGCGGTATTTTTTGTGTTGAACTGCGGATCTTCTTTTGACATTTGAGCCATTGAATTACTCCTCTGGATTTTACGTTTCAATCGACATTGAACGAACCCTGGAAAAGTAACCGGATGGGAGGCACGCCCTCCATCGATGACGGATGGCTGAGGGCCTGTACAACAACGGCGGGCGGGAGAGCGGCAATAAAAAAGGCGCAACCTTGCGATTGCACCTGATGTTCGGTGAACGCTGCGCGTTACTCGCCGCGAACGCGCTGCGCCAGCCCTTTGAGGAAGTAGCGCAGCATCTGATCGCCGCACGGGCGGTAGTTCTTGGTGCCCTCTTTGCGGAACAGCGCGCTCAGCTCCGGCTTGGAGATGCGGAAATCCACCGCGGTGAAAATCTGGTGCATGTCGGTGTCTTTCAGCTCGAACGCCACGCGCAGCTTTTTCAGCACCAGGTTGTTGGTGATCGGCAGCTCAACCGCCGGCGCCGGGAACTTGTCGTCCTTGCCGCGTTTGAAGAACACCAGGCCGTTGAGGAAGTGCGCCATCACTTCGTCCGGGCACTTCTCGTAGCCCGGCTCGCCTTCTTTGATCACGTAAGCGTCCATCGCCGACACCGCCACCTCGAAATCGTCCAGTTTGATAATCTCGACCATTTTGGCGTTGTTAATGCTCAGCATATAGCGCACGCTGCGCAGCACGTCGTTGTTCATCATGGGATTGCATTGCCTTTACTTGTCTAACGGGGACGTGCGCATTGTAAAAAAATGCCCCATACCCAAAATAATTGGAGTTGCATCGCGGCGGCAAATTTGTAAGCCCCCGGAGCATAGTTAACTATGTGACCGGGGCGCGCAAATGCAGCCAACAAAGAGGCAGCTCCAAGTATGACGGGTATGGCCGCACACCTTGAATGTGCGGCAGTATAGGGATCGGCAAGGGGTTTCTCAATCGATTTGGCTTTTTTGCTGATACAGCGGGATATCTTCGCCGATGATGTACTTGTTGCGCAGCAGCGAAGAGACCTTGTCCATGATCATCACCACCACCACCAGGATCAGGGTGATGAACATCACCACGTCCCAGTTCCACAGCCGCATGTTCTCCGCGTACACCAGGCCGATGCCGCCGGCGCCGACGAAGCCCAGCACCGCCGCAGAGCGGGTGTTGGATTCGATCTGGTACAGGCTGAGCGCCAGGAAGGTGGGGAACGACTGGGTGAAGATGCCGTAGCGGTGCTTCTGCAACCCGTTGGCGCCCACCGCTGTCAGGCCGCGGCTCGGGGACTTGTCCACCGCCTCGTGCCCTTCGGCGTACAGTTTGCCCAGCAGCCCGACGTCCTGCATCACGATAGCCAACACCCCGGCCAGCGGCCCCATGCCGACGGCGCGCACAAAGATCAGCCCCCAGATCGCCATATCGATACCGCGCAGCACGTCGAGCAAGCGGCGCACCAGCACGGAGATCGGCCGCAGCAACGGCGTCGACATCACGTTGCGCGCGGCGAAGAACGACAGCGGCAGCGCGATCAGCGATGCGGTGATGGTGCCGGCGAACACGATGGCGATGGTGATGCCAATCTGCTGGAAGTAGTACATGAACGGCCAGTTGGCGAAGTCATGCCAGACGAACATGCGCAGGAAATAGCGCCCCAGCTGCTGGCAGCCGTTGATAAACTGCGGCCAGCTAATGCCGAAGACCAGGAAGAAGAACACGTAGTACAGCACGATCGCCAGCGCGATCAGGCCGACGGTGCGCAGGTAGCGCCCCTGCTGCGCGAAGATCGCCGGATGCTGCTGTTTCAACTGGCGCAGCGTTTCCGCCGATGCCGGAGTGCCCGCTGTCATTTTGCCCCCTCCACCACGCGCTTGCGCAGCTCGCCCGACACGTAGTCGAGCACGGAAACCACCACGATGATCAGCAGCAGCGTCATGCTGACCTGATCGTAGCGGTCGAGTTTAATGTTGGTCATCAGCTCCTGGCCGATGCCGCCCGCCCCCACCAGCCCCAAAATGGTCGACTGGCGAAAGTTGATCTCCAGCCGCATGAAGCTGTAGGAGAGAAACACCGGCTTCACCTGCGGCCACAGGCCAAAGCGCATGCGCTGCAGCGGCGTGGCGCCGCAGGCCGCCAGCCCGCGCACCGGTTTGTTGGAGGCGGTTTCGATCGATTCGTAGAACAACTTGGTCAGGCTGCCGATGGTGTGCAGCGCCAGCGCCAGGAAGCCGGGAATGGCGCCGATGCCGAACGCCATCACGAACATCACCGCCCACGCCAGCTCCGGCATGGTGCGCAAGAACGCCACCAGCGTGCGGATCGCCAGCCGCACCGAGGCCGGAGTATAGGTATTGCCGGCCGCCAGAAACGCCAGCACGGTCGCCACCAGCACCGAGAAAATGGTCGCCGCCAGCGCCAGCTGCAGGGTCTCCCAGATCAGCGGCAGCTGAATGTTCAGGCGATAGCCCCAGTAGGCCAGCGAGCCTTCGGTGCGCCCGTCGGCGAACAGCAGGTTCCAGTGCAGCGTCGGCACGGTTTCGGCCAGGTAGTCGAAGAAGTGCGGAATAGACACCCAGACGGTGTGCAGGTTGAACTCGGCGAGGTTGCCGGCGCCCAGGTACAGCACCACCAGCCCGAGCGACCACAGCAGCGCTTCGCGCTTTTGCTTGCTGCGGATCCGTTGGTAATAGTGTGCGAAATCGGTATTCAAAACAGGTCTTCCATCGTTATGGAACAAGGGGTTCAGCATGCTGAACCCCTTCATTCGGGCGGCCGAGGCAGCCGGGAATCAACGGTCGCCTTTGGTCAGCTCGCGCTTCATATCGATGATGGTCTGGTATTCCGCCAGGGTGGTGTCGCCGATGTGCTGTTTGCCGCCCATCGCTTTGATAAAGCACGCGTGATCGTCTTTATCCAGCTTCTTGATGGCGGTGACCACTTTAGCCTTGAAGTCGGCCGGCAGCGAGTTGCTCACCAGGATCGGGCCGTTCGGGATCAGCGGCGACTGCCAGATGATGCGGATCTGCTTCATCAGGTCCGGGTGATCCATGCGGATCATGCGGGTGAACGCGCCGCTGGTGTAGCCGGTGTTGTAGTCGCCGATCATCGACGCCCAGGTCACCGCGCCTTCAAACTGGCCGTTCAGCACGCCGAGGATGTCCTGCTCGTGGCCGCCGGAGAAGGTGACGCTGGAGAAGGTGTTGTTGTATTTGTTGTCGACCGTGCCGCCGAACAGCTTTTTAAACGCCTGGTTCGGGATCAGGAAGCCGGAGGTGGAATCCGGATCGGCGAAGCCGATGGCCTTGCCCTTCAGGTCTTCCAGTTTCTGGTACGGGCTGCCGGCCTTCACCACCACCACCGAGTGGTAGCCGCGCGACTGGTCGACGTCATCGACCGCGATGCCGACGATGTCCACCGCTTTCGGATCCTTGATGTAGACCGAGGCGAACGACGACGGCGACATGCTCAGCACCAGGTCAATCTTGCCGCCCAGCAGGCCCTGGATCACGCCGGAATAGTCGGACGAGTTGCGCAGCTTGGTATCGACGTTCAGCTCTTTATCCAGGAACTGCTTCACGCACTGGTTATCGCCGATCTGCTGGGTGGCGTTCTGGCCGCCGAGAATGCCCAGGTTCAGCTCTTTCGGCGCATCCGCTGCAGCAGCATTAAATACCATCATCGCGCCGGCCATCAGGGTGGTCAGACTCAATACTTTTTTCATTAGGTGTGCCTTGTGTGTAAAGGGTAAAGGTCAAAGTGCTTCAATGGATCTGATTGGCTTCTTCGCCATACAGCTGGTGCAGGATCCGTTCGTTCAGTTGCGAAGGATGCCCGTCAAACACGATCTTCCCGTGGGCGATGCCGATCACCCGCGAGCAATACTCTTTCACCAGTTCGACCGAGTGCAGGTTCACCATCACCGCGATGCCGTCTTCGCTGATTTTCTGCAGCGCATCCATGATGCGGCGGGTGTTTTTCGGATCGAGCGACGCCACCGGCTCATCGGCCAGCAGGATTTGCGGATTTTGCATCAGCGCGCGGCAGATGGCGACGCGCTGCATCTGGCCGCCGGAGAGGTGCTCGGCGCGCTGCAGCGCGTGCGGCAGCATGTTGAGCCACTGCAACAGCTCAATGGCGCGAGCGCGATCGGCGTCATCGAACAGTTTGAAGAACGATTTCAGGGTGGAGGTGTGGCTCAGGCGCCCCAGCAGCACGTTGGTCATCACGTCCAGCCGCGGCACCAGGCAGAAGTCCTGGAAGATCATGCCGCAGCGCGCGCGCCACTGGCGCATCTGGCGGCCGGCAAGCTGGGCGATATCCTGCGCCACGCCATCGTCTTCGAAGTGCAGCATCTCGCCGCAGCTGGAAGGAATAGTGCCGTTGAGGGTATGCAGCAGCGTGGACTTGCCCGCGCCGGAACGGCCGATCACCGCCACGAATTCGCCGGCGTGCAGATCGAAATTGATGTCATCCAGCACGCGCTGCTGCGCTTTGTAGGCCTTGCCGAGCCCCTTTACCGATAACACTTTGCGGGATGCGGCGGCGTGCTGCCCTGGAAAGTCGTGCTGCGCCAATTTTAACAGTGCCTGAGCCATATGATTTCTCTGGTTTCAGTGGCTAATCATTATGGGCACCTATTAACGGATAAGTTTATGACAGTGGGATGATGGTTTTATGGCCGGGGCGTGACGCGTGCCGCCCCGGCGTGCGCATCATTCCAGGCTAAAGAAGTCCAGCCCCAGCGCCGCCTTGACCTGCTGCAGCGTCTGCTGGCTGACCTGATGCGCGCGGCGGGTGCCGTGCTGCAGGATGCGCGTCAGCTCGCCTTTATCGGCGATGAATTCGGCGCGGCGGGTGCGGATCGGTTCGAGCAGGCTCTGCAGGCAATCCTCCAGCAGCCGTTTGATTTTCACGTCCCCCAATCCGCCGCGCCGGTAGTGCGCCTTCAGCTCCACCACCAGCACGGCGTCTTCGCAGAAGGCGTCCAGATAGGTGAACACCATGTTGCCCTCCACCCGGCCGGGATCGCTGACGTTGAGATGACCGGGATCGGTGAACATGCTCATCACCGCCTTGTGCACCTCGTCGGCGCCGGCGCCAAGCGGGATGGCGTTGCCGCGCGATTTCGACATCTTGCCCTGCCCGTCCAGCCCCGGCAGACGCCCGACGTTGCTCAACAGCGGCTGGCACTCCGTCAGCACCGGTTGGCCGACGATGTGGTTGAAGCGCCGCACGATCTCGTTGGTTTGCTCCAGCATCGGCAGCTGATCCTCGCCGACCGGCACGTGGGTGGCGCCGAAGGCGGTGATGTCCGCCGCCTGGCTGACCGGATAGATCAAAAAGCCGGCCGGCAGGCTGCGGGCGAAATCCTTCTCGGCGATTTCGTTTTTCACCGTCGGGTTGCGTTCCAGCCGCGCCACGCTGACCAGATTGAGGTAGTACATCGTCAGCTCGGCCAACGCCGGCAGCGCCGACTGCAGGCAAATGGTGGTCTTGTGCGGATCGATGCCCACCGCCAGATAGTCGGCCACCACGTTGAGCACGTTGGCGCTGATTTTTTGCGGGTTGTTGCCGTTGTCGGTCAGGCCCTGCACATCCGCCACCATCACCGTTTGGTTATGCTGGTACTGCAGTTCCACGCGCTGGCGCAGCGAGCCGACGAAGTGGCCTAAATGCAGTGGGCCGGTGGCGCGATCGCCGGTAAGAATGGTGTAACTCATGACAGTGCTCCTGAAGGTCTGTAGACCGCCGGATCAACGCCACAAAAAATAATGCCGCCAAACCGGCGGCATTAAAAAGAGATGTGAATACTCGTGCCGCCTCAGAAGAGGCGCCACCATGACTGATTGTGGGTGGAGTGCATCGATATATTCATGGCATCAAGGTATACCCGCTGCGGCAGCACGTCAATAACCCGCCGCCGGTGCGTAAGACGACGTTACACTCCGGCATTTGCGTTCCTGGCCTGGCGCGCTAGGGTAAAACCTTCAACCTGAAAAAGGAGCGCATGATGAAGATCGGATTTGCCGGACTGGGTGGGATGGGCAGCGCCATGGCGGCCAACCTGTTGCAGGCGGGCTTCGCCTTAACGGTATGGAACCGCTCGCCGCAGGCGGCGCAGCCGCTGGTGAGCGCCGGCGCGCGGCAGGCCGAACGGCCGGAACAGCTGGCCGATGCCGAGGTGCTGATCACCATGCTGGCTGACGATGCCGCCACGCAACAGGTGGTGGTGGACAGCGGATTGCTGCAGCGAATGAAACCGGGCGCGCTGCATATCAATATGGCGACCATCTCGGTCGAACTCGCCAAACGCCTGACGACGCTGCATGCGGAACACGGCATCGGCTATCTCGCCGCGCCGGTGCTGGGCCGGGTCGACGTGGCCGCCGCCGGCAAGCTGAATATTCTGGCGGCCGGCGATAGCGAGCGGCTGAAGCAAGCGCAGCCGCTGTTCGATGCCCTTGGCCAGAAAACCTGGCACTTCGGTGCCGATCCGGCGCAGGCTAACGTGGTCAAAATCGCCACCAACTTTACCTTGGCCAGCGCCATTGAAGCGATGGCGGAAGGCAGCGCGCTGGTGCGCAACTACGGCGTGTCCGGCGCCGACTACCTGCAGATGCTGAGCAGCACCGTCTTCGCCGCCCCGGCCTATCAGGGCTATGGCGCGCTGATCGCCGCCGAGAAGTATTCACCCGCCGGGTTCCGGCTGGCGCTGGGGCTGAAGGACGTCGGGCTGGCGCTGGCCGCCGGCGCCGACAGCCATACGCCGATGCCGTTCGCCGGGGTGCTGAAAGACAACTTCCTCGACGCGATGGCGCAGGGGGATGCGGATCTGGACTGGGCGGCGCTGGCCAAGGTGGCGGCGCGGCGGGCGGGCCTGAAATAACGAACGGGGGCGTTGGCCCCCGTTTTCCGTTATCAGAACACGATGTCCGCCGCGGGCACTGCGCGGATCGGCACGCCGAAGCTGTCGATGTTCGACAGCGTCTCGTTATGGTGGGTGCGGATCAGCAGGCCATCGGCATAGGATTTGTCGTGGCAGGTATGCGCATCCGCCGCCAGCGTCACCGGATAGCCGCGCGCCGCCGCGCTGCGCACCGTGGTATCGATGCAAAACGGCGTGGAGTAGCCGCAAACCACCAGCTGCGATACGCCGTTGGCGATCAGTAACGCGCCGAGCGAGGTGCGCAGGAACGAGTCCGGCGTGGTTTTCTCCACCCGATGGTCGCCCGGCGCCACCGTCAGCGCCGCGAGCACTTGCCAGGCGGCGCTGCCGTGCGGCAACTCATCATCCGGCGTATGGTGCTGAATGACGACAACCGGCGCACCGGCCCGGCGGGCGCGCTCGCTCAGCTGATTGATGCGCGCAACGGTGCCCGCGGCATCCGCCGGCGGCGGCGTAAACAACCCTTCCTGCACATCGATAATCAACAGCGCGGTGGTCATGGCGGCTCCTGAAGAAAAGATAAGCGCGTCAGCACACCGGCTGGCGCGGGCGGAAAATATGGTCGACGCCCTGCTCGCGCAGCCTGTGCACCAGATCGTGCCCGCCATTCGGCGTGGCGTGCGCCAATTGGCGCTCGGCGGTAAACACCGGGCTGGCCCAGAATAGGTTAACCGGATCGCCATACTGCTGCGGCAGAGCCAGGTGCGCGTGATGCGGGTAGAAGGACGACGATAAAATATAGCCCTCATAGCCCAGCGGCGCCACGTCGGACTCCAGCGTATGCCCTTCGCCGATCCAGGTCAGCCGCGCCCACGGCGCATGAGCGAAACCGGCCAGCGCGCTGGCCATCTGCACCGCGTTGTCTTCAGTCATGTATTGGCTATCGATGGCGATCGCCATCTCCATGCGGCGATAGCGCGAAGCCTCGTCGTTGAACAGGATCTCCACCCACGGCATCGGCCGGATGCTGACCCCCATGGTGAGGAAGTAATAGATGCCGTCGCGTTCGTGCTGGGTGATGGCCATCGGCGGCCACTTGCCCTGATCGATGGCGTAGTATTTTACCGAAGGGCCGAAATGCGGCTCATAGCGCGCCTGAAAATCGCGCTGCATCTTCGGCCACGGATTGCCCTCTTCACGCTGCCAGCTGCGCCAAAACTGGCGGGTGCTTTCCGCCTGCGCATATTGCGTGTTGGTCGAGGCCGAACCGAGCGGATAGGCCAGTGGGCTCTCCTTGATACAGCTGGCCGAGTAGCACACCGAATGATCGATATACAGGCTCCAGCCGGGGATCACCGCCAGCAGTTGGCCGTAATACCACAGGGCCGCGCCGTCGTCGCTTTCGCTCCACACCACCATCAGCCCTTCCGGGTTCAGCGGCGCTTCCCCTTCCAGGTTGCGGCAAAACTCCGCCGCCAGCATCGGCGGCTGCCCCTGCTCCAGCGCGGCGCGATCTTCCTGCAGCGGCGCGGCGGCCAGGTTGCGCAGCCAGCAGGCGCGCACCTGATAGCGATCGCTGTAGGCTTCGGCGGGATAAATGTAAAAATAGGCTGCCCGGTGATCTTGCTGAACCACCGCGACCAGCGTCTGGTTCTCATTGCTGACTTCAGCAAGTACGTATGACTCGTTCATATCACCTCAATAGGGTCAGGGCGCGGCAGAATCGGCTGCGCGCCAAAAATGGAATGTGGCTTTGCCCCAAGTGTAAAACGCATTACTGGCCGGATCACCCGTAAAAGTCTCAAAAACGGCCGTAAACGAAGATAAACAAAGGCTAATTATAGCGGCTGCGGCTCATGACGGCTGAGTGATGCGCCGCACCGCACGCTGATAGGAACCGTTGCGCATCGACGCGCCCAGCACCTTGCCCAAACCGGCGGCGCCCGTTCGCACCAGCCGCCGCCGCAGCGCGCCCGGATGAAAACCGAACTGCCGCTGCACCCAATCGGGCAACAGATCGATGCCCGCCTGCATCACCACCCCGCCGAGGGGGCGCGCCAATGCGCTCGGCGCCGGCGCCTTCAGCAGAATGCGCGCCACCTCTTGCGTGCGTTCATCGCACACCAGCTGCGGCCGCATCGCTTGCAGGTATTCTTCGACCTCCGCGCAGGACTGAGGAATTGCCGTCGCCCCCAGCGCGGCGGCCACGCGCGCCGCTTCACGATAGTATTGATCCTGCAAATCGCGGGAAAGGTGCGGGTTGCGGTAGCGCAGGTGGCTGGCCAGAAAACGGCTGCTCTCCGCCACGTGCACCCAGGTCAGCAGCGCCGGATCGCTGGCGGCATAAGGCGTGCCGTCGCTGCCGACGCCGGTCACCCGCAGATGGATGGCTTTGACTTTGGCGATCAGCCGCTGCGCCTCGGCGGTCGGGCCGAAGGTGGTGACCGACACGAACTGGCTGGTGCGGCGCAGGCGGCCGATCATATCTTCGCGAAAATTGGAGTGATCCCACACTCCGGCCAGCGCCAGCGGGTGCAGCATTTGCAGCAGCAAGGCGCTGACGCCGCCGCACAGCATCGGGGTGAAGTCGCGGTGTACCTGCCAGATGACAGACTGCGGGCCGAACAAGCCCGGATCGCCCGGCGGGTTCTCAAAATCGACGCCGCCGAGCGCCAGCCCGGTCAGGCTGAGCACCTGTTTTTCTATCGCTGCGCGTACCGCTTCCATCCTGCCGCCCTCTTGCTGGTTCAGCGGCCAGTGTATCACGCGACGGGCGCCTCATTGCGCCCTGCGGCGGTTGAAAGCATTAACTTGCTGAATTACAGTTGTTATACCGCTTGCGAGAAGGCGGGCCTATTCGATCCACTGCAGAGGCGCTTTGCAGGGCGTTAACCCACGTTAATTCGGCACTAACCCCACAAAACCTCTATCTAGTTTCTTTTCCTTCAACTTAGATAGCAGAGAGTTCGATGATTACCATCAGAGCACGCGCGGCGGAAGACAACGCGCAATTGGCAGATATCTGGCTGCGTTCGGTGCGCGCCACCCACCATTTTTTAACCGAAGACAACATCGCGCAGCTGTTCCCGCTGGTGCTGAACGACTACCTGCCGGCGGTCAACGTTTGGGTGGCCGAAGACCGACCGGGGCATCCCTGCGGCTTTATCGGCCTGAACGGCAACAAGGTGGAGATGCTGTTTATCGACGCCGATCAGCGCGGCCAAGGCGTGGGCAAAGCGCTGTTGACCCACGCGGAAACGCTGCACGATGAGCTGCAGCTGGACGTGAACGAGCAAAATCCGCAGGCCAGCGGTTTCTACCGCCACTACGGGTTTGTCATCACCGGCCGCTCGCCGCTCGACGGCCAGGGCAACCCGTTCCCGCTGCTGCACATGAAGCTGGACAAACGCTAGCCCTCCGCCGGCCCCCC